>JBKCGY010000208.1:0-8566 GCA_046303015.1 Bacteroidota bacterium
AGTCAGCATTATACGAAAAGAAAAAGGCATATTTTTTTATTTATAGCTAATAAAATAAATTATATCCAATAATGAGATACCGTCATAAACGGATTGATCGTATCATAAAAGTAATCAATAAAAATAATTTATCATCCGATAATGTCTTATTTGGTTTCACCTAGCGATCAACTCCGTTTTCGTCGACATCCATGCTATGATTTTGTTAGCCCTTTCTGTTTTATAAATTTTTTGTTATCCAAAGCGGCTTCTAAACGGCTTTTAAGTTTAATATACTGGATGCAGTTTTTGCCTTTGATCATCGCCAGATAGGCCAACTTGCTTCTTATCAAATTTTCAATTTTAACTCTTTCCTTCTTCACATTACCCTTATCATTGGTGTATTGCTCAATGATGATTCGGCTAGCTTTACCATAGGAATTCTTTTCCAATATGTGGATCCAGGTTCGTAATTGTTTAATGTATCTCTTCTGAACATTTATCTTTTGGTTTACAAGCAATCCGGTTACCTCCTGTCTGTGTTCGGCTTTTTGTAAACGGGTTTTGGATTCTTTAATATCAAAACCCTGATCGTTTATGATGCGCTTCAGTTCTTTCTCAAATTCACCCCCAATCTGATACACATTGTGCTCCGAACTGAATGTTATATCATCAGCATATCTTGAGTATTTTAATCTGAATCTTTTAGCGAGTCCTGACAATAAGATATCCAGTCGCTTACAAATTATATTGGTGATGACTGGTGAGGTGGGTGCGCCCTGAGGTAATACATTTCTTCTCACCTTTATCCATTCTCCGGCCTCATTCTTTCTTTCTACTTCCATATTCATACAACACAGAGCGGCAATAATACTAGCTGGTAAGTGTGAGGGAATCTCCTGCATCATTCTTTCTTGCTGATAGCGGATTGCCTTTAGGCCTGATTCAATGTCTTTTAGGGTAATCTTTTTCGCTCCAGTAATGATCTCATTTGAGAAATCAGTAAAAGAGAAATTAATGTATCCGGCGTTTCTTTTCTTGTAATTTATATAAACCGAATATGATATCTTTTCTCCATTCGCAGTTGTCGTCTCCCATTTACCGTTCAATAGATTCAGTCCATCATATTTGAATGTAATGCTGATGGCTTGAATGGGGTCCATCGCATCTCCATCTATATGATTGATCATTAAAAGTTCCGGAACCTCACTGTTTTCATTAACATCTTTTTCATATTTCCCTAAGAGGAATGGTTTAAGTTGGAGGCATTTCCATATTCTCGCCTGATCAATAGAGGGGAAAAAATCTTTTAGATCTATGTTATAGATATATCTGCTACCGACATGTTTTGTGGCATTGTCTACAATGGAAGAAGCTTTTCGAAATCCAAAAGCAGCCCCATGGGGTTCATGTACGGCCTCTAAAATGTATGCAAGCGTACGTTGAATGGCCTTCAATCCGGGTACGGGCGCATGTATCACTCTTTCTTTCCCTGACTTCTTCCTAATGGTAAATTCCTTATACCTTACAATATGCTTTCGAGATCCGTAATAAAAAGTGAGTTGATTTAAATGAAACGGCTTTGTTTTTTTGCCGTACATATGATATTTGACAACATTCAATAAACACAGAAGGTCTTCTTTAGTGCGAAGACTTTGAAATTGCTTTCGGATGATGGATCGAATTTCGGCTGATGCTTCCATAACTAAAAAAAGTTCTTGAAACCTGTCGGGTATTCTTTGTTTATTCTCTTACTTGTATTTTATTTATTATTTTGATTAATTTATTAATCTAAATAATAATTAGAATAGTTAATTTATTAAAATACGATTCACAAGCGAAGCGCGTGAATCGGGATTTAATGAATTACGCTGTAACATTCTTCTCCCGATACATCGGGAGAGACCAACCGACTGCAGTTGGCAAAGTCAATATCGTCCGACAGGTTTTCAAAGAACCACACAAATGTAAAATTGAATAGTGCGCCCTAAGCGAACTAATCGAAATAAAAATAAACCTTTTACCATAAACGAAAAAAAGGAATTTTAATTATATCTACCAGTCTTTCAGAGGATATTATCTGTATGCTTGGACCCAATGCATGTCCAATAACTGAACCAATGCCAATTTCTAAACCATGATTTACACTTTTCTTTTTTGTCAATGAATGACTGAATCCCACAATATGTATCGCATCTCAAGGGCTTTTTGGGCAGCTTCTTCGGCCTCTTTCCATTTTTTATCATCTTCCCCGCATAATTCTGTAACCATTTCGAGTGCAAGGTGACTATGATGATCACCATCCACCTCAATGTGGCGCTCAATATAATATTTGAATGTTGACACTTTTTCGGGTGTATTAGAATAGAGCTGCTCAAGTAATTGATGAAACATGGAGGGAATCAGATCTTCTCTGCCAAATGTGAAAACAGCCGCTTTAATGTGGCTAGGTGCATCTAACGCAATCTCAAATGTGAATTGTAAAAACTTTTTTATATTTTCTGAAAGAACAGAAGATTGTATAGACTCTTTTATAGAAACTCCGGATTGAATCGAAGCAAGCAGGGATTCAATTGAAGAAGGATTGGCTCCCATCTGTCTCATGGCCTTTAAGTAAAGCTCAAAATGACTGGTTCGAACGCCCTCCTCATCTACATCCGATTCCTCTCCCAAAACAATTTCGTTGATGAGATATCTTGTTGAAGGTGAACCCACCGGAAGCCATGGAACAGAGACTGAGGTTAAGCTGGTTTGAAGCGACTTTAACAAACTCATGAAGTCCCATACCGCAAAAACATGAACCTCGGCAAATCGTTGTAAGCCATTCAGGTCCTTAATTTTCGTGTAAACCGGATGAGATAATAATTTAATTCTGTCTGCCTCAATTTGCTGTTTCAGTTTTAAAATCCTTGTATTCATATCTTTCAAATACAAAGGAAGTTTTGTTTTGTTCGAGAGGCCATAATGAATCAATAGGAAATCGTTCCCATGATTGGAAAATGATCGGATCCGGAAAGCTGAAGGTTTTTATTGATCCGCATTTCCTCGTCATTAGGATAGAGGTTAAACAGATTAAAATTCATCACCGAACCATTAACAGGGGTACTTCTTCTCGAAATAATATGATCGATGATACCCCAATTATCGGCCCCATTGTATTTGGAGTCCCATGGATGTGTTTGTCCGGCTGTTCCAAGTATTTCCAGTACATCATAATATCCTGCTTTCTGGATATCAGCCTGAATATTAGTGGCATCGGTTTCTGTGTTAAAATCGCCAGCAATGATTTCTGTGGTATTGTTTTGGGCTTTCCATTTTGCTAGCACTGCACCCATTTCACTTTTTCGGTTATAGGCATAATCACTATCTAAGTGTACCGATGCTACTCTTAAGATTTTGCCGCCTGAATTCCGAATAGTGCCTGTAAAAAGTGCCGAATGATTCCCACTGGCAGAGGAAGGAAAATCCTCAAAAACAATATTGGTGAAGCGATCTTTTTTTACAAAAATGGCGTTTCCGTTTAATTCCCAGGGGGTAGCGGCTGTTACCCAATTTGACCAATAGGAAGGATCGTGATTCGCTTGCAGACCAACATGTGTGAGTTTGAGTGCATCCTTGATAAAATTGAATTCTACCTGTGCCACTTCCTGCAGCGCAAAAACATCTACTGTATTCTGATAACCTTTCAGAAAATCAATAATGATCTGACGGCGTGCTGTCCTGTTCAGAAAAGGCGCTGAGCTGGTGGGGTAGTAAACAGGATCGGCCCAGCAAGGAGCCAAAATATTGAAAGCCATCACCCGAATATTATTAGAACTACGGGCATTGGATACTGGCGCAGATACATTTTGATTATCAGATTCTGTATATAGCGATTCGTTATTTCCTTTGGAACATGCACTTAGACTATACATTGCAACAAGTAAAAACAAATAAGCAGATGATTTAGGGAATATATTCATTTTTCAAATATAGCATTTAAGCCGTCTAGTTTGGCTCCCCTCTTTGATGAAAGATGCAACTATAATGCGATTTGAGTATGTAACTATTAGGAAGCTTAAGGGTTAGACTTCCTGCAATTTTACAAGAAGGACTTTATTACATCTCTGAAAATCAAAAAGAGAAACACAAGTACACCCACAATGACTTCATTTCGGTACTTTTTAAGGAATTGAACTAGCTTATCCATAAAACATAAAAAAGGTTACACTTTAAAAGTATAACCTTTTTATCAATATTGCTACCCTTCAGGACTTGAATCAGAGAGGAAGATAAATGTTTTCTTGACTAAAGCCTTAACCACCAGTTTTCCTACGAGTGAAAAACAAAAAATAACTTATGTCAAATGTAGTATAACTGTCTTGAAATAAATTTTACTGTTATTGATTCTACTTAAAACAGATAAAATATTTTAACTAAGGGAGTACTACCCATAAATTCCCCAATCAAATAGACCAACAGGTATATTTGAAAAAACCCCTTCTGTTATTTGTACGCTTATAGATCCATTAGATGTTCTTAATTGTCCAGAAAAAGTACCAGTTGCTCTGTTATTTGTAATACTTGTAATAACAATTCTAAAACTACCATTTGCATCATCTACTGAATCAAATATATTATTTATCCTAGCTGTCACAACTCTTGCATTCTCATACGTCTTAACCATAGGTGCCCCACCTGCTTCTAAGTATATACCTTCTCCATCAAAATCTTGCCCCCAACCTATGAATCCTTTAATTGTCCATGAAGTATCTGAAGGAAAATATTGAATAACTGGACATTTATCCCATCCAATTAATGGATTAAATATTGCGTCACAATTTTTTATAACCCCATTAGCTTTAAATTGAAATTTAGGCTGAGGGCCTATGCAGTTGTTGTTGGTTTGTTGAGCATCTGACTCTTTGTTACAGCTAATGTTGAACACAACGATTGAAGCTGAAAACATAATTAATACTAATGATCCGAGAATGAGTTGTCTTAAATTCATGTTTGTTTTTTACTGGATAAAAATACAAAAAATACCCTTTCATGAAACAGACAGAAAGAGTAATACAACTTTAGGATTTTATCTGCGTTCTTTACGCACTATTTTTAATTTTACGATAGAAAACGAAATCATACATTCGTCAAAAATATCCCTTTAAGAAATACAGAATACCGTCACTGCGCAATAGTAAAAAAGCATTGAAGAAGAATAGTGTAAAATAGATATTTGCTTTTGAAACGGAAGAGTCGGCCAAAATTAATCTTTAGACTAATGTAAGCTCAGTTTCTTATGTAATGGGATTCATTTCAAAGATTTACTGCTGCTTAAAAAGGAAAACTTTCTGGGTGACTTTATTGAATTCCGAAGTACTAAAACATTAATGAACACCAAATCTGTTACTCTTTTGCAACTATTCAGAAGAATAGGGGTTTGTGGAGAGGTTATGTTAAAGAATCTCTGGGTCATGCCCCCATCACCACTACTAAATTATAGCTGAGCCATTTTGAGGATGATGATGTGGTAGAAATCCACGGCCAATTGCTGGAGGGGATATTGTAGGGGGGGGTATTCTTATTTAAAAATTAATCCTCCAATATTATTTAATATTTTAAATTCATATAATGAAACCCTACAACAGCACCATAAACGACCCTTTTCTTTGTTCTGACTGTCAGCAATTAGGTTACTGCCGTAAGAGCCGTGAGGGAGTGATTCAGGATTTACTTCCTAAACATTATGAAGTTCTATCCAAACCTAATCCTGTACACCATTTTATGAAGAATATAGACATTACTAATCGGGTACCCGTTAAGACAATGGTTAAAGATTACATGACCGCTGCAGGAAGAAAACTTCAGATGGCACATGATCTCTTTCATCAGAATGAATATGAACAGGCGAGTTATCTGTACCGCGACTTATTGACACAAAGAGGAGATTTTCACGAAGCAGCTATCGGCTTATCTGCTTGTTATTATTTTATGAAGCAGTATGAAGAGGCAGCATCCATAGCTTTATCTATCAATCACTATTCCTTTGATCGATATGTATCCCAATTTCTTGATACATGCGCCCATGCAGCACAAGAGTCATATAATAGAACCATTATACCTGCTGAAATAAAAAACGCACCTTGTTTGGAAAATGCTAAAGTATGATAGACATTGAGCTTGTCAAATTGAATTATGCCAGAATGGAAGATGCTGAATTAATCAGTCTCACGCAAACCTCCGGCTATGAGCTTAGTACTGATGCTATATCAGCACTATACTACGAGTTCTTAAAACGCAAACTCGATATAAGTATATTTCCTCATTTGCGGGCAATGAAGTGGCAAATACATAAGAATAATTTAGCGAAAGCAAATAAGAAGAAATTTGATGAGAAAATATCTAATCTTTTAGCTAGCAGTATAAAAGATCTATCTCAAGGCGAATCTTTAGGAAATGTCATTAAAAAGCTTCAAAGAGCAGGCTTACGCAATAAGCACTGTTTAAATGTATTAATTTATTTAAAGAGATATGCCATATACAAAGAAGAAAATTACCATACCAAATTGTTGTTCGCTTCATGCATTGCTTTCCTTGGCATATTTATAACTGCACTTATTATTATAACTTCAACTATGACTGACGCTATTCTAATAGGATTTTTATTAATTATTGTCGGGGTAAATAAATTTATTTCTGCATTGACTAATAAAAGAAAAGACAGAAGACTATTCAATATCATTAACAGTTAAGGTACGCCATTTTAGGTACATAGTAGATATACTTATCCGGACACCTTTCACTTTTGGATTTATTTATTGCGAACATAATATAACAAGCGATGTCTCGTTATATTATAAACGTGTACATATAAAATACATATAACGAAATCTCCATATCCAAAGAGATGAATATTTAAAGTTTATAACAAATAAAACCATATTAATATATACATATGAAACGCCTCACAATTATATTCATAATTATATTTTATTGCGCTGCTACAAAGGCGCAGCTCTTCGATGGGACCATATTTGGTGCGCTCCCGGGAAGACAAAAAGATCTGATAGAATACTACGAAAAGAAGGGCTTTCGCGCTGTAAATGCTCTCGGCAATTCTAATGAAACAGTTGTTATGGAGGGTGTTATTAACGGGACTGGCACCAGCTATAATAACATGGATTATTTAATTCGTATTCAAAAGGACAGCACTGACCCTGATTATGTAAAGTCAATCAGCCTTTTTTATCCCAAGAATGCTGACAGTGTGATCAGCCAAATGAAACATTACCAAAAAGCATTTATCAATTCATTCGGATTACCCTCCCAGGAACTTACTGATTTTTATAGATGGATTTTTCTTCACTACATCTATACGATTGGACATGAAGATCAGCGTGTCTATCATCGATTAGAAATAAACGAAAAATCCACCGATAAAAGCAGTTTAAGGGAGTTCTTAAAGAATTGATAAAATCAATATTTGAAATATTAATACCCCCAACAGAACGTTATCCTATTATAAACCGTTCTATAACTTAAACTAAATTTTATGAAAAAGACATTCGTTTTAATACCCATCATCATCTTACAACTCAATGCCTTTTCACAACTCTTTGATGCAACCATTGATGGTGCCATTCCGGGTACAGAAAAAGAGGTAGTTGCCCATTTTCAGAAAAAGGGATATTCCATTTATACGGACACAAAATATTCTAACCAATTTGTTTTTATGATAGGATGGTTGAAGCCGGATGAGAATGATTCTAAAAGATACTCATCAATGGTGCATTTGACAAAAGAAGACAGCTCAGATTTTGTACAATCCATCGCCGTATATTTTGCGCCCAGCAACAAAATTGAATTTGAAGACCATAAAAGAAGATTTATTGAAAAATTTGGAGCGCCTGCTTCCAATTATAGCAAGAGAGCTGTATGGCAATTACATTTTTATAAATACACTATTGGAGAAGATGAAATGGGGGTGTATCATGAGCTCAAGGTGAATAAGACACTGTAATAGTTGTCATGTTATCAGTCCCTAACCCCAATTGCCGGGGCGGTATCGGGTTATCGTGTGTTACCTTATTCAATAAAATTGAAAAATATTTTATCGCCCTTCGATTTTAAAAACTTAACCTATTGAATTTCAATTAAATATTACAATTTCCTGCAAGCTTTCAGAAAGAATCTAAAGGGTTATTCGTAAAGTAATTTGCATTCAAATTAAACATCATGAATGCATACAACATCCTTCGGCCTGGTGCTTCTGCAAAAACGCAAACCCTTTCATTTATTAAAGAAGATGGAATCTGGTATGCCGATCTCCCTGAATTTCTCGAATTGGAATTGGGGGTCAAAGCCAATCTTATGATGGTGGATGGCGCAGATACATTTCTGGATCTGCTGTCTAATATGGGCAATAGTGTAACATTGAAACTATCCCGTGAAGTATTTACAGGCTATACCGGACAATTAAAAAAAATCAGAAGTGGTCTAAACATCAACCTACTTGAAGAAATCGGTCATGCTCCGGTTGAATACGGAGCCTATTATGATGTCATACAACATAATCGAAAGCCCTATCAACATCAGCTATGGCTATGCC
>JBKCGY010000209.1:0-8648 GCA_046303015.1 Bacteroidota bacterium
TTAAAGTACATCAAACAATAAATTGATTTGTTCAAATATTCAAAGCCTCCTCATTGGGAGGCTTTTTTCTTTATGCTATCTTTACCAAATCATGAGGTACTATATCATAGCCGGAGAAGCCAGTGGAGATTTGCACGGAAGTAATCTGATCAAAGCCATCATTAAAAAAGATCCACAAGCTGTTATTCATTGCTGGGGAGGAGAACTTATGGAGAATGCAGGCGGTAAACTAGTAAAGCATTACCGCGATTTGGCTTTTATGGGTTTTATTGAGGTAATTAAAAACCTTAGTACGATTGTAAAGAATATCTCCTATTGCAAACAGGATATAAGCCAATTTAAGCCTGATACATTGATCTTAATTGATTATCCCGGTTTTAATTTAAGAATAGCGAAATGGGCAAAAATAAACGGTTATAAAGTTGTTTATTACATCTCTCCTCAGGTATGGGCTTGGAAAGAAAACCGCGTCCGAAAAATGAAAAGGTATATAGATCTTATGTTTGTGATCCTGCCTTTTGAAAAAAAATACTATCAGGAGAAATGGAACTGGGATGTTGAATACGTAGGTCATCCGCTAATAGAAGCTATCCATAATTTTAAGCAAAGAAATACTAAGCCGGTTTTCAAGTTTGACAAACCCGTAATTGCATTGCTTCCAGGAAGCAGGAGGCAGGAAATTAAGGTTAAGTTGCCTATCATGCTGGAGGTTTGCCGAAGATTTCCAGATTATCAATTTGTAATTGCAAAAGCACCTGGGATCGAAGCGCATTTTTACGATGAACTAATAAGTGGATATAGTAATATTAGCTATGTTATCAATCAAACCTATGCTTTGTTACAAATAGCTACTGCAGCCTTGGTAACCAGTGGTACTGCTACCTTGGAAACCGCTTTGTTCAAAGTGCCTCAGGTTGTATGTTATAAAGGAAGCAAAATCAGTTATGAAATTGCAAAAAGAGTCATTCGGATCAAATATATCTCTCTTGTAAATCTCATCATGGACAAACCTGTTATTCATGAATTGATACAGGATGAATTAACGCCAATAAATCTGGAAAAAGAACTTCAAAAAATTTTACCGGGCAGTGCTTTAAGAGATCAAATCATGCAAGATTATACCGAGCTGGAATCTTTGCTTCTAACCCAAACAAACGCTTCTGAAAGGGTAGCCCAAATCATTTCAACGATTTGATTGTGAAGGTTTCCTTCGCATTGTTTAGACATTATTTGAAAAAGCGAGTCCAATTAAGTTGATTTGTATAGTAGGCTAATATGAATCAATTTACCATTAGTGATATCGAGACTTTATCAGGGATCAAAGCCCAGACATTAAGAGTATGGGAACAACGCTATGGAATATTGATTCCGAAAAGAAAAAAAAGTAAACACAGGATTTACGATAACAATGATTTAAAAGAGATATTGACGATTGCTTATCTCAATCAGTCTGGTTTTAAAATTTCAAAGATAGCAGGGATGTCTTTAGAAGAGAGAAACCGTATAACAGCTATAAACGAAAACCAAGCATCACTTTACAAAAACTACATTACGCAATTTATTGAGGCCAGTATATCTTTTGATGAAAAAAAATTTCAATATATATATCAAACCATTGCACCTCAAATTGGATTTGAAAAAATGATGCTTCATGTTTACTACCCCTTATTACAACAGATTGGAACATACTGGATGAGCAACCAGATCAATCCCGCACATGAACACTTTATAAGCGAGCAAATCAGCCGAAACATAGATACGGAAATGCAAATTTTACCGGTTGTTAAAAAAGGGTCACTTACTGTTTTGTATTTACCGGAGGGAGAACATCACAGACTACCCCTATTGTTCATCAAATATCTAATGCGAAAAAACCGTAAGCGGGCAGTATATCTTGGTTCAGATACAGCATTATCTGTACTGCAAAATTACATGCAAAAGAACAAGGTTGATAAGATTCATATCCATTTAATAACCGAGTTCTTTCATTTTCAACCAGTCAAATACATAAAAAAACTTTTACACATTTGTAAAGACCAGGAAATCATTTTATCCGGCCCGGTTGGTGCTTACATACCTATTGAAAATCCACGCATCACTAAATTGAATTCCTTGCAGGCATTACTGAATTATATAAATGCCTGAGCTCTGTAAAAAAGCCATGCTTACTAAATAATACCCTTATTGAAAATTATACGTTTATCCTGATTGATATAACATTCAGTAAAGTGTAATTTTAATAAGAATCTAATCCCCATGAAACATTCATACGCTACACCGATATCCCTTGCCAAACAAAGACCGACTCATATCCCATTACAAAATATAAAAATTGAGTCAGTAAGGAAATTTATACAGTATACAGGTATTTTTCTGGGCCTTCTCCTTCCTCTCATTCTTGGTATGATATCAGGATTTGAATATGAATCTTACAGTGAATACTACTTTAGTGATGCCAAGATTTTTTTTATTGGTTTTTTAACTTTTATCAGCCTATCCTTTATAACAATGGGCAGGAAATGGATCATCAGTGGTATAAGTTTATTAATGCTGGTTTATTTCAATCATCTTGACTATTATTATTTTCATTATGTAATGGCCGGAATATTTTTTTTAAATTCAGCCATCATTATTACAATTGATAAAAGATTTGGATTAATTGGATTGGTTATGTTTTTTCTAAGCCCAACTCTTTTTATCAGTTTCTATTACTTTGAATTGATCCAGGTGCTCATGATTTCTTTATTTCATTTATTATACCTGAATCTTAAGTTTAGATTACAATTAGAAAACACAAGATTACGATTACTGAATGGACGCAAGTTGTTGAATAATAGACTATTGCAGATTTTTATTAATGTATATTTTTAAATTAAATGTCAGGATAAAAAGAAAGCCGGATAGAAATCCAGCTTCGTTTAAAATCCAATATCCTATGAAAAACCATAACAAAGATGATGTTAATTTTTGATAAATCAAAGTGATCGCCAATAAAATAAATGAATGTTCTTTAAAATTTTTTATTTTTTCTCCAGTTCAATAGAATCCTTTTAAAACGAATATAGTTCCAGAAACATTATTTGAATTTTATCATAAAAAAGGGGCTAAGTTTTTAGAAATTCGAAAATGCGTGTTATTGCGCCTAAATTTTATTTTATAATTTTAATTTTATTTTGTAACTTGAGAGAGTTACTTAAACAAAAAACTACCCTTAATTAATCCGATACCTGATGATGCTAATTTATTCATCATTAAACGGATTTTTATGTCTACAAAAGAAAACTACCAGTTTGGCGAAACTACTAAGCAATTATTGATTGTAATTGGCTTTTTTACAGCTATTGCATTAATTACTTACGTATTCTTCAGTATCTGATTAGAGTAAGTAATTGGATATTATTATGGATTTGACTATATATTAGTCGATCACAATATATTTTTGCCCCTTTTTGGGGCTTTTTTTTTGAACTGCTCCCCTAAGCCTTCTTTCTGCTTAAATTTGTCCGCAAATAATCAGATTCAAATTATGGAATTGGAGAAGGTGTTTAATTTTCAGGCCGCAGAATCAAAATGGTATGAATATTGGGTAAATGCTCAATATTTTGAAAGCAAGCCTGATGACAGGGAGCCTTATACCATTGTTATACCCCCTCCCAATGTAACCGGCATCTTACATATGGGACACTGCCTGAACAATACCATACAGGATATATTGGCACGAAGAGAAAGAATGAAAGGCAAAAATGTTTGTTGGGTACCCGGTACAGATCATGCATCAATTGCCACTGAAGCCAAAGTAGTACAAATGTTAAGGGAGAAAGGAATATCCAAATCCTCCCTTAGCAGAGAAGAATTTTTATCCTATGCATGGGAATGGAAGGAAAAATATGGAGGCATTATACTTCAGCAGCTCAAGAAGTTAGGCTGTAGCCTAGACTGGTCCAGAACAACCTTTACAATGGACCCCGATTACTATCAATCCGTAATTACTGTTTTCATTGACCTGTATAAAAAAGGATATATTTACCGTGGCAAAAGAATGATTCATTGGGATGTAAAGGCTAAAACAGCCCTTAGCGATGAGGAGGTAATCAGAAAAGAAACCCCACAAACCTTGTATCATCTTGCCTATTCTTTGGAAAATGCATCCGGTCAACCTTCTGAAAATGAAAGTATTATCATTGCTACCGTTCGTCCGGAAACCATCATGGGAGATACCGCGATTTGCGTAAACCCCAACGATCCCAGATACAAACATTTACATGGAAGATTTGCCTATGTACCTCTGATCAACCGGCGCATCCCTATCATAACGGACGAATATGTTACCATGGATTTTGGAACGGGAGCGCTAAAAGTGACACCTGCACATGATACCAACGACTATCAACTTGGCATTAAACACGAACTAGACATTATTGACATTCTCAATGAAGATGGAACTTTAAATGAAAATGCAGTTTTATATATAGGACTCGACCGTCTTGAGGCAAGAAAACAAATTGCGGTGGAGTTAAAAGAGAAAAACCTGCTTATAAAAACAGAAGATTACACCAGCGAAGTCGGTTATAGCGAAAGAACAAATGCCGTTGTAGAACCCCGTTTAAGCTTACAATGGTGGGTTGATATGAAAAAAATCAGTGGTCCCGCTCTTGAGGTTGTCAACAACGGAGAGATTGACTTTCACCCATCTAAGTTCAAAAATCTATATCGTCACTGGATGGAGAATATCAAAGATTGGTGTATCAGCCGCCAATTGTGGTGGGGTCATCAAATCCCTGCCTGGTACGACAAAGAAGGGAATGTTTACGTATCATCAAATGAACAAGAGGCTCTATCCCAATATGCATCAAAGCATAACATTAAAACCGATACCATAAACCATATCAGTGAAGTCCTTACTCAGGATGAAGATTGTTTGGATACCTGGTTCTCCAGTTGGTTATGGCCCTTTGAAGTTTTTAAAGGTTACAGTCACCCAGGAAATCAGGAAATCCAATACTACTATCCTACCAATACATTGGTTACTGCACCAGAGATTATATTCTTTTGGGTAGCTCGTATGATCATGGCAGGAATGGAATTTCAAAAACAAATACCCTTTAAGGAAGTCTATTTTACAGGAATAGTGAGAGATAAGCAAGGTCGAAAAATGAGTAAAAGTCTGGGAAATTCTCCTGACCTTCTTGAATTGATAGATCGTTATGGTGCTGATGCGTGTCGATTTGGAATTATGATCTCCTCCCCTGCGGGAAATGATCTTTTATGGGACGAAAGCAGTAATGAACAAGGCAGAAATTTCACCAATAAATTATGGAACGCCTTAAAGCTGATCAAACTATGGGAAAATAATGGACTCGAAGAAAATGGGAATACTGATGATGTTTCATTTGCATTGAAATGGATGCAGCAGAAGATCGCAGATGCCTCTATAACCTTAGATCAGCAATTTAAAGAATTCAGACTCAGTGAAGCATTAAAGACCATATATTCTTTAATATGGGATGATTTTTGCAGCTGGTACCTCGAGTGGATCAAGCCTGCGTATGGCGAAAAAATATCGAGATCTGTTTATGAAGAAACTATTCGTTACTACGAAGAGCTGATTCGTATGCTTCACCCCTTTATGCCATTTATTACCGAAGAAATATATCATCTGCTGAAAGGAAGAGATGCTGGAGATGATCTAACGATAGGCTCAATACAAACCTTTACATCTTCGGATAAATCCATTTTACAAAAGGGTGCCTATCTTAAAGATGCCATTACTTCCATTCGTGATGCAAGGGTAAAACAACAGTTAAAACCTAAAGACACAATTGAACTTTTTGCTAACAAAGAGACGCTGTCCTATATACATGATATGCAAAAAATCCTAATCAAGCAAACCCATGCAACACAAATTAATTTTCTGAAAGATAACGAAGCCGGACTCATTACAGTGTTAGTAAATAAAGATCAATTTTTTATTAAGTCGGACAGGGAAATTGATACCGATTCTCAACGGGAACAATTGCAAAAAGATTTGGCCTATTACGAAGGATTCTTAGCTTCTGTTGAAAAGAAATTAAATAATGAAAAATTCGTACAAAATGCCAAAACTGAGATTATTGAAAATGAAAGGAAGAAAAAAGCAGACGCTGAAACAAAAATTCAAGTCTTAAAACAAAGTATTGATGCCCTTCAATAATGAAAAGACTTTTTTACCGTTATCAGTATAATATTTTAAAATAATATCATGCCTAAAAATATTATCATTTCTGTAATCTGTTTAGTGTATCCTTTCCTCAGCTGGGGACAAACGACCACAAAGGATACGGCAAGATTAAAGCCGCCTAAGCTTGCCTCATTTTGGGGCCAAAGCAAAGGGGGTAATATTGCTTTGGAACATGTGATCTCTTTACTGGATTCATCAATCAAAATCCTTGCCGAAAAAAAAGAAAAATTACCAGTAGCAAAAGCCTTATTAGTTTACAGAAGTAAAGACTACTACGAAGATGAATCGACAGGCACCATAAAAACAAGATACAATAGTTATTCCTGTAATTTTAAATACAATGATCACTTGCCGGAAAACTGGAAGAAATTTCTTAAAGAAAATATGAAACCCGGAGATCAGTTACATTTTGCAGATATACATGTTAAAAATCAAAATGGATTCTTATTTACAGCTCCGGACATTAAGATCATTATCGAGTAGCCTTACCATACAACATGATTATTACTTGGTCTGAATTTTTGCAACAAAGAAAACAATATGGATATCATTACAACTGCAACTGCACCGATCACATTTAACCAGAGAAAAGACATTACATCCATATAATAAATCATTAGAACCAATCCTTCAGAAATAATTGCTGCCCAAAAAACCGCATTCCCTTTTACAAATTTTACAAAAAAACCAACCAAAAAGATACCTAAGATAGTTCCGTAAAACCAACTACCTAAAATGTTTACTGCTTCAATTAAACTATTCCCCATATTATACGAAAATTCGGCCACTAAAATACAAATCACACCCCAGATAACCGTATAAAAACGGCCCCATCGATAAGCCGATTTTTCACTCATGTCTTTTTGAAAGATCCGCTGATGAAAATCAACCATAGTACACGAAGAGAGTGAATGTAAGGCTGCCGCAATACTCCCCCAAGCAGCTAAAAAGATGACTGCTATAATTAATCCAATTAATCCTACCGGCATTGTATCACTTACAAAACGCAAAAAAATGTAATTAGTATCATTTGTGTCTGCATTAGGAACAGCAAGATTAACTACTTTCTTTATTTCGGATCTAATATGTTTTGATTTTTCTTCCGCCGATCTTAATGACAATCTTGTATGATAAATTTTTTGATAATCGTTTTCACTCAATGCTTCTTTCAATTCAAGTGCAGTATGTTTTTTAAACTCCTGATTTTTAATAAATGCATTTTGCAGATCCTGATATTGATGACGATAAGCGGATTGATAAACCTGTGCTTCCAGTTTATTATTAAAAAAAGCAGGCGCATCAGCGAAGATGTAGTAAGAAAAAACCAGACACCCTAACAATAAAATCAAAAACTGAAGAGGTATTTTCACAAAACCGTTTATTAGCAATCCTTTTCTGCTTTCATTTGAATTTTTAGCTGTAATATATCTTCCTACCTGACTTTGATCAGTACCAAAATAACTCAATGCCAGGAAGAATCCACCAATAAGTCCACTCCAAATATTGTATTTGTCTTTCCAATTAAATACGCCGTTTTCAAAACCATCTGTAATAATATTCAACTTACCCGATTTTCCTGCCACATGCAAAGCATTCGTAAAGTCAAATCCGTGAGGCAGATATGCTATTGCATAATAACCTGCAATAAACATGGACACATAAATAATCACAAATTGTATTTGCTGTGTGTAGGCAACCGCCTTGGCACCACCTGTCACAGTATATATGATCAATAACCCCCCCATGAATATATTCGTCCAGTATATATCCCAGCCTAACATACTATGTAGAATCATCGATGGGGCAAAAATGCTGATACCTGTACTCAAGCCCCTGGAAAGCAAAAACAGAAAGGAAGTTAGGGTTCTCGTTTTAAGATCAAATCTTTTCTCAAGAAATTCATAGGCAGTATAAATATGCAATCGATTAAAAATAGGGACAAATACGATAGCAATCACGATCATAGCCAATGGCAATCCAAAATAATATTGTATAAATCGCATACCATCTGTGTATGCTTGTCCGGGTGCAGTAAGAAAAGTTATGGCACTAGCCTGGGTTCCCATGATGCTTAACAAAACTAACCACCATGGCATTTGACGATTACCGAGATAATATCCTTCTAAATTTTTCCCAGCATTACTTTTATAAATTCCATAACCAATAACCAGCAATAAAGTAGATACCAATACAACCCAATCCAAAAACTGAAAATTCATGCGTATCGTTTTGAGATCAATATAAATGCAATGATTAACGCAACCAGAAACAAAACCAACCCAATATAGATCGCTCTATTCATATCATTTATTTTTTCAAAGGATTAGCCAGCAAATTGGCCATCAAGCGAAAAGCTCCGGGCGTACCAGCGGGCAATTGACGAAAAAATGACAAGCCCGTATAGATCAATCTACCTTTTCCAATCTCTTCA
>JBKCGY010000210.1:0-2574 GCA_046303015.1 Bacteroidota bacterium
ATGTTTCCGGGTACCGTTGCAAAGAACTTGATGACAGCTCTTGCCGTGGAAGTCGCTGAAGCAGACAATCCACAACCACTTGCTGTCTCTGTGGTAAAGTCAGCAAAACAAGAAGCAGGAGCCCCTGTACCCAACGCATTACTTTGGGCCTGTATCACATCATTAGAAGTGGCATTTGCATTTTCAAAACAAAACTGAACCACGAGATTCGAAGTCCCATTCCAAGTAAAGGGTGTTGTAAAATCTATCCTATTTTCCCCTGAAACCGTATTGATATCACCAGAAAAAACGGGTGTAACATTTCTAAAATTCGATAACGTAAATGTGGTTTGTCCTACAGATACACTAAAACCAGTATATGCTGCTGTAGATGTTTTGGAGGTCACAAACAAACTCAGACCTCTGATTTGTTGATTCGGTTTGATACCGGCAGCTGATAACTCAGCAGCAGAAAAAATATATTGTACACGATGCTTCAACTTAGCCCCTCTGAAAGGTGTTCCCTGCTGGCCTAATGTGGCATTATAACTACCCGTTTCAAAAGGAGCAATAGAATTGGGCGCCAAAGGGATAGAATCGTTATCTCTGACAGCTATAGTCATGGTAGGAATAGCTTCCCCTTTTAATGCATTTCCACCACTGACCGTATAATTAAGTACGATATTTTCTGTTGACTCAAGATCCGCATCATCCATTAATCGAACAATAAAATTCTGCGTACCGGAAACACCAGCAGGGAAAGTAATTATATTAGAAGGAGTGGTTGTATTCCCATTCGTAAAAATCTGATAGTCAACCCCGGCTGTAGCATTACCTGTGGGAGATAAAGTTACGGTTGCAGTTGCAGAAGGAGCACTCACAATAGATATCCCGTAGGTATAATCTTTATACCCTGCACATGTGGTAGCTATCTCTTTAGTCTCTCTTAGATTTGCTGATGAAGTAATAAAGTTAATTTTTGGCGGACAAGCAGGGTTTTGATCAGGTGGGATACTGCCAGATGATGTAGCTAATGAAGCTCTGGAAGAAAGTAACATCGCGGCACGCATACGCCCTTTTTGACCGGGAGAAAAAAGTGTAAAACAATTCGTGTAATTCATAAAATTACTCTCTGTTAATTCAGAGAACTGTGTGCCACTACAACCATTGGGACCTGTACGACATCCAAAATTGACAACTCCATTTGTTACGTTGTATGAAACCGGATCTGTATCACAAACACGATCACCATCAGAATTACAATCTACATTGGAAGGACATTGCGCACTATTGGAGGATCCCTGAAATGGATGATATAAATTAAATGCATGTCCCAATTCGTGCGTAAGAATTTTATTGTCATCCCGCATAGATGTTGCAAGCACCACAGTGCCGTCAACACTTGAACTTGAGCCCGGGAAATAAGCATAACCGGCAACAAACTGTCCACTAGTTCCATCAGCACCATTGATCCTATTAACAATCCATATGTTATAATATCTGGAAGGATCCCATCGGCTTAGATTTTTTACAGAAAGTTCTGGGACACCCTGACTGGTACCCGATGTTGCAATTCCGGACTGTACATAACCACTTAACGAAGATCCATCTACCCTAACAATACCATTGGTAGGATTACAGTTAGGGTCTCTTTTTGCCAGCACCAATCTAATTCCAATATCTTTTGCACCTGTAAGTCCGCCCACCCATGCATAGGCTCCGCTGTAAATATCGTTCATATAGTTGATGGCACTAATGATTCGATCATCAGTTGGATTATAAATAGTTCCAACGGTATCTCCCGTATGAATAACATGCACAACAACAGGTATTGTATAAACAGTTTCGTTGGTTCTGCCGGCTACCATCAACTCAGGATGCTTTACAATATAATCTTTGATCGACTGATCATTTATCCTCATTCTCTTCGCATATTCAGGATCTGTTTTCAAATGATACTCGTGTAGTGCATCAAAACCACAAACAGCCTGTGAAAAAACGGCAGCACTAAAAAAAGTTCCCCAAAAACACAACAATAAATATTTCATATGTATTTTTTTTAATGGTTTTAATTGTCATATGTTATGCCCTGAAGATATTCATCCCAGTTGATATCGGATTTTCATTATGGGCATTTCATAATAATGATTTCAATTTGCAAATGTGATTATTTGGCAATTTAAAAATAATCTACCAAGAAATCACATCAAATATTTGGAGGAATATTCCTGAAGAAATAAAGGGTAATCTTAAACAAGAATTAACAATATTTTGTAAACATTACTTCTTTCTGAAGAACAAACGTATCGGTACACCCTTTAGGTTAAATGACTTACGCAATTGATTTTCAAGATAATTTTTATAAGGCTGCTTTACATCATCGGGATGATTACAAAAAAAAGCAAAAGAAGGAACCGCTGTCGGCAGCTGGGTTACATATTTGATACTTACGGGAACTCCACGAACAACTGGCGGATGATAGGCCTGAATGGATTTTTGAATAACGTCATTTAATTTAGCCGTAGGGATTTTAATTTGCTTGTTATCCACTACTTGAAGAGCCGTTTCTATGGCTTGCATGATGCGTGTTTTTTC
>JBKCGY010000211.1:0-5983 GCA_046303015.1 Bacteroidota bacterium
TGATTTTTACAATATGCGCAGAAGGAATGTGCTGGAGGCCGAACCGAATGCAGCACACACCGGACTCGCCGATCTGGAAGCGTATTTTGATGTGCATATCATTACGCAGAATATTGATGACTTACATGAAAGAGGCGGATCCGGTAAGATTCTGCATTTGCATGGCGAAATTCTTAAAATGAGAAGCGAGAAAAATGAGTCACTCATTTATGAGATGAGGAGCGATATACAATTAGGTCACCTCGCAGAAGATGGTGCTCAACTACGTCCTCATATTGTTTGGTTTGAAGAACCCGTGCCGATGATGGAGCATGCCATTCATATTGTGGAGCAGGCTGATATTTTTGCCGTCATTGGCACATCTTTGGTCGTGTATCCTGCCGCAGGCTTGGTCAATTATACGCCGCCATTTATTCCCAAATTTGTGGTCGATAAAAAAATACCGGATATGCAGCCCATACATAAACTCACCAAAATCGAGGCACCTGCAACGGAAGGCATCAATCAGTTGAAGGCCGAATTATTAAAGTTGATCTGATTTTTGATTTATGATATGGTTTCGTGGAATGTAATACCGGCTAGTTGGAGTTCTTTCAGCACGGGCTCATAAATTTCTTTTTCGATTGGGATTTTTAATCCTTTTAATTTTATTTCTCCATTCAAAATCAGTTTCGCAGCAATACCCAATGGCAGTCCTACTGTTTTCGCCATGGCCGTTCTTTCCTGATCCGTTCCTTTTACTATAAGGGAAGATGTGATTTTTTTATGTTGATCCTGTTTGTCCAGATATTCTATTTCATGCTGCATCACAATCATGTCTTTGTCGTCGGGCTGAAGCATCCATTTTTTTCCCAGTACTTTCTGAAGAATATCTGCGCTGCTGCGAATACCTTCCGGTAACGGTTGGGGGCTGTCAAGTTCCAGCATATTCAACTGCTGCTGTAATGTTTTTTCAAAATTTGATTTGAATGATGTCCAATCTGCTCTTTCACCTTTCGCTTTGAGTTTGGCATGCATCCAATCACGGTAGGTAGTCATATTTGATATTAGTATCCAGTCTGCCGGATCTGTAAGTCCTAATTCAACCAATATCTGCCAGCCTTTGCAAAAAGAGGAATGCCGCAGCGTTGTTCGGATGAATGTGTTGGTGTTATTTAATCCATAAAGAGGTATATAACTCAGCGAATCTCTATTTGGATACCATGCATAATTCGATAAACCTGGCAAAGAAACGGATGGACAGGCTTTGAATATTTCTTCGTATTTTCTGTTTATGGTCTTTCCGTTTTCTCTATAAACGGATCCAGCAGATCCTGCCAGTACAATATTCCTTGGATTCCAGCTGATTTTATAATGCCAGGGATTATTGTCGCTTTCCGGAGCAATGAGTCCGCCGCAATGGGAGATAAATGAATGAATAGTACAGTCATCTTCTTTCAATCTTGTGATCAATTCCATTGCACTCATGTGATCGATGCCCGGATCAAGACCCATTTCACATAAAAAAAGAATACCGGCATTATTAATCTCTTTTTCCAGTTCTTTCAAAGGGGTGTCTATATACGAAGCAGTCAATAAATGTTTTTTCCATTTTATGCAATCACGGGCTACCTGTATATGAAGGGAAGGTGGTAAGAGCGAGATGACAATATCTGCTCCCTCAATGGCCGCCTTTCGTTGTTCCGCATGCGTGATGTCAATGGCCAGTGCTTTTCCGTTGGGGTAGGGCTTTACTTTTTTCTCAGCAAGTTCAAGCTGCGCATCTGCCACAATAAATCCCCAATTTTCTTTCAAGCTATTATTTCCAATATAGTGGATCAGTTCAGTAGCGGATTTCCCGGCTCCAAAAATCAAAATATTTTTCAATGATTTTTTTTGGAAAGTTAGTGGATTTATGCTCATTGTGACATCTTTTATACAGGGTGGTATTTTGCCAGAGGGTATACCTAAATAAAGGTATACCCTTAGAGGGCATATTTGCTATCTTTCATTTTCTTACAATACAACTTTGTAAATATTATATCCATTGATTTTCAATCTAATTTTATTAAGTCTTAAAGAGAAGTGAGACACAACCTGATATCCATTCTGTTCAAAACTAAACCAAACGTACCGTGACCATTAAACAACATATGTCATCGGACAAAGCTTGTAAGAGTAAATATATTAGCCTCGGGTTTATTTTTACATTCGTCCTTCTTACATTTTCACAGTTCCTTTTTGCTCAAAGTGGTGCAACTGTCACAGCTTCCGGTTCAACATTACTATGTAATGGTAATGCTGTTCAGCTTACTATTCAAAATGCTCCTTCAGGCTCAACTTATCAATGGCTGAGAAATAATAATGAAATTTCAGGTGCAGTTTCATCTGTCTTTTCGGCCATTCTGCCGGGCACATATACTTCGATTGTAACATTCAATAATGAGAAAGATACATTGAATACAATTCTGGTATCAAAATCGGTTGATGCAACTTTAAACGGATCAGGGGCAACATTAATCAATGGGCAGCCTTATTTTAAAATATGCGCTTCATCAGCATCCAACTTTACGTTTACAAATGCATCTTCCACAACTACTACGAATACAAAATATATAATTAAGTGGGGGGATGGGACACCCAACTATGAAGCAAACACTTTCTCTGGAGCAGTCACTCATCTGTTTCCTGTTGGAACAAGAAAAATGACATTTATTGTTTATGCCGGAACATGTGTAGATAGTACGACTTATTCTGTTTTCGTAGGAAATATACCTGCGGGTGGTCTGGTTGGTGTAGGGGGGTCAACTATTTGCTCTGAGAACGAGCAAAAGTTTGTGATTGCTGGTACTCAAAATAATCCTCCGGGTACCATGTACATTATGTTTTATAATGATGGTAGCAAGCGCGACACGTTTTATCATCCTGCTCCCGATACCGTCAGTCATATTTTTAAGAAAAGCAGTTGTGGCACTACTAGTTCTAATGGTACGCAGAGCTTTCCCAACTCATACGGAGCCTTCTTAAGTATTGTGAATCCCTGCGGTAGTGCCGGAGGTTCTATCCTTCCTATCTATGTGTCCGATAAGCCAAAGGCGGAATTTTCTGTTTCACCCAGTGATACATCTTGCGTAAATCAGGTGTTGACTATTACCAACACTACTAAGTTGATGAATAATGTTGAAAATGGCACCTGTAAGACGATGAAGTATGTTTGGAGAATTACTTCCCTTACTCCGGGTGGTGCCTGGACGTTAACATCCGGTTCATTGGGAAATGATTTTGGATCGGGAGATCCTAATGTTTGGACAGCAGGTACACTTTCTATCAAACCTCGTTTTACGGTTGTGGGAACTTATGCTGTTAAGCTGCTTATGATCAATAGTACGCTTTGCGGAGCAGATAGCATTGAGAAAATTATTTGTATCAATCCTTTGCCAACGGCTGATTTTACAACAGATGTGGTTACCGGCTGTGCTCCTTTAACAGTCAATGCTGCGGGCGTTACAAATACGGTATTGTGCGGACAGAATCAGTTCAACTGGTCGGTTACTTACACAGCTACAAGTGGCTGCAAGCCCGACACCTCTTCCATTACCTACACTAATGGTACCAATAGCCGTTCAGCAAATCCTCAAATACGCTTTAATACGCCTGGAACTTATCGCCTTCGCTTATTGGTAAGAACACCCGGTAGCGGATGTGCATCACAAATCAAAGAAATTCAGATTGTAGTAAAATCTAAGCCGGTTGTTTCGCTGACAGCACCTGCTCAAATTTGTCTTAGTGAAAAAATTCGTCCAGCTGTTAATGCAACTTGTTATGCCACCAATGCCACTTATCAGTGGACCTTTATTGGAGCTAATAATGAAACATTTTCAGGCCGAGTGCCCGATAGTGTTGGTTATACGACAGCCGGAACCTATACCATTAAAGTAGGGGCAACCAATGAGTGTGGTACCACTGATTCTACCCGTCAGTTGGTTGTAAAGCCATTGCCTGTAATGACACAGCCATTGAATGTTACTTTTTGTGGAGGACAGCCATTGAATGTTGCATCGTTTACATCATCATTATCAAATACCGTATTTAACTGGACTAACAATCAACCGGCTATAGGTTTATTGTCTTCCGGAACAGGAAATATCAACTCATTTACAGCTACTAATTCAACTTCATCCCCAATCATAGCAACGATTCGTGTTACCCCTTCTTTAAATGGTTGTTCAGGTGAACAAAAAACATATACGATTACTGTCAATCCGGCTCCGGCCGCACCGGTAACTTCCAATGTGGTATATTGTCAGTTTGATGTTGCCGCTCCATTAACAGCTCTGGCTACAAGTGGCCATGATTTAAGATGGTATAGCTTGGAAAACGGAGGTGTATTTAGTTCTGTTGCACCAACACCTTCAACTACTTCAGAAGGAATAAAAATATTTTATGTAAGTCAGTTTAATACGGCTACCGGATGTGAGAGTCAGCGCAGTGCGATCGAAGTACGTGTGAACTCAAAACCTATTGTACAAAATATCATGCGTGAGGTTTGTGCTCAAGAAGCATTTGAAATTGCTCCGGTTTCTTCTCTTGCTGGTACGGTTTACACATGGTCAGCTCCTGTTTTGGCTGCCGGATTAACCGGAGGGATTGCCGGTGCTTCTCAAACGACTATTAAAGGTCAGCTTGACAATAATTTTAATATCGATCAAACTGCCACTTATACAGTAACACCTTCCATTGGCAATTGTGTTGGGGCGGCTTTTAATGTTACAGTTGTTGTAAAGCCCAGCGCAAAAATTAACAACAAAGATTTTTCTATTTGCAGCGGTACGCCATTTTCATTCACTCCAACTCATGGTCAGATTAATGATCGTATCCCTGCAAACACAACCTATTCCTGGTCTGCTCCGGTTGTTACACCGGCAGGCATGGTTACCGGAACCAGTACCGGATCCACAGTTAATTTATTGAATCAAACCCTTGCCAATGCATCAAGCAATCCTTCAACGGTTCGGTATTCAATGGCTCCGGTTAGTGGCACTTGTAAAGGGGATAGTTTCTTGGTTGTTCTTACGGTTATGCCCAAAGCCAATATTGCCAAGCAAACCGTTACAATCTGCAGTCGAAGTATGTTCGATGCTACTCCTACAAACGGCAATGGTAATATTGTACCTGCTAACACATTATATACCTGGGAATTGCCAGTAGTTACGCCGGCAGGTTCTGTTACTGGTGCTACTGCACAAACAACAGCAGTAGATAAAATCGGACAAACTTTAATCAATACAACTTTACAGACCGTGATGGTTGTTTATAAAGTAAAGCCAGTATCAGGCACACAGGTGTTTTGTGAAGGAGATGTTTTTGAAGTGGTTGTTTATGTCAACCCTCAATCAGGAGTGACGGATCAAACAGCTTCTATTTGTTCAGATAATATATTCAGTGTATTGCCTGCCGGTGTGGCGGTCGGTACAACATATAGCTGGTTAAATCCAGTAAGTAATCCTGTCGGGTCCATCACGGGAGGAAGTGCACAAAGTATCCCTCAGTTGGCCATCAGTCAATCTTTAAAAAATACCACCAATCAAGTGGCTACATTAACATATGATGTGGAGCCTAAGACAGGTACCTGTGCTGACAGTCGGTTTAAAGTAGTAGTAAAAGTATTTCCCAAACCACAGATACAGGATCTGAATCTTGAAGTGTGTACAGGTAATGAACTTAAAATTACTCCCACACATAATGGTACCACTCAAATTATTCCTTCGAATACAAAATACAGTTGGGGGACACCGGTGGTTACTCCTGCCGGAGCAGTGAGCGGATTTAGTGGACAAGCTATACCTCAGGAAAGCTTTAACCAGATATTAACCAATAATACCTTTACTCCTGCAACATTAACGTACACAGTCATAGCTGTTTCGGGAGAAGAAGGAAATTGTAATAGTAATACATTCAAGGTAACGGTGACCGTTAATCCGGATGCGAAAGCGATCATGAATGT
>JBKCGY010000212.1:0-2038 GCA_046303015.1 Bacteroidota bacterium
ATCCATCCCGGCTCATGCTCATCCAGATTCTCGGCTGCCCCATTTGAAACACGAGCAACACACTGGTCATCGCTACAACCGCAGCAATCGCCACCAGTAATTGCATCCATGGCACATTTAGGTTGTTCGATTCAAATATAAAAGCGAGTGGATCCCCAACGCCCTCAAATGATTTGTAATGCGCCGCTCCCGTAAGCACAAGCGTCAGGAGTATATATACAACCGTACAAATCACTAATGAATAGATCATACCTCTGGGTAAGTCTCGCTGCGGATTTTTACTTTCTTCTGCCAGCACACTCACCGCATCAAAACCAATATAGGCAAAGAAGACACCACTCACGGCCATCATTACGCCTTTAAATCCATTCGGCATGAAACTTTTCATTCCTTCATCATTGACCGGCATCCAATTGAAGGTGAGTCCTTTACTAAAAATCAAATATCCTCCCACAATAATTACCAGCGCCACAACACCCATCTTTAACAATACCATCAGGTTACTGAAATTTCGGCTTTCTTTAATTCCTTTAAATACCAGATAAGTGATGACTAGATTTATAAGTAAGGCAGGCAGATCCAAAATGATTTTTAACCCGCCAATCACCGGTGCATGTTGCCAGGCAAGTATCGTCTCCTGATGAGAGGTGTTTTGTGCTATTCCATTCTTTGCTTCCATATAGCTGGTAGAAAGCCATGCGGGAATATGCCATCCTAATTTATTCACAAATGACGTGAAATAATCACTCCAGCTGAAGGCAACATATATATTTCCAATACTATACTCCATGATCAATGCCCAACCAATGATCCACGCAAACAATTCGCCAAAACTCGCATAGGCATAGGTGTAGGCGCTTCCGGCAACGGGTATTCTGCTGGCAAACTCGGAATAACATAAAGCTGTAAAGGCACAGGCAATCGCTGTAATGATGAAGAGAAAAATAACCCCGGGACCTCCGTTGAATATGGCGCCACCCAGACTACTGAAACTTCCGGCACCTAAAATGGCAGCAATACCAAAAAAGGTAAGATCTCTTGTATTGAGTACACGTTTTAATCCGGATCCGTGATGACTATCTCCATCCGAATGGTCAGCAAGAATGCTTTCTATTTTCTTTGTACGAAATAATTGTTTCATCATATATAAGCAGTCGTCTTAATAATAATATCAGTGGTCTCGTTGCACGAGAAATGCGGCCAACGCTTTTAGGGGATCTTTTCGTTTATTCATCACCGCGATGGCATCCAGATGCGTCATAGCCAGATCAAGATACTTATTCTTTAGCTCTACTGCCCACTCATCTACGCCCGATCTTTTAAAAATACCTAATACTTCCTCAACTTTATTGGTGCCATTCTCTCCTTGTAACTCCATTAATCTTTTCCGATCATCCGGCGAGGCAGATTGCATCGCCTGTATCATTAAGAATGTTTTTTTATTGGCGAGTATATCACCACCCACTTGCTTCCCAAATTTAGCAGGATCACCAAAAGCATCCAGATAATCATCTTGTACCTGGAAAGCAATCCCTAGATTTTTACCAAACTCATATAAGTGTTGTGTGTTGCCCTCACCTGCGCCCCCGATACAGGCTCCCATAGATAAACTGGCAGCCAGTAAGACGGAAGTTTTTAATGTGATCATATGTACATACTCGTCCAGACTTACTTCTGTTCTTTTTTCAAAATCCATATCTAATTGTTGTCCTTCAGAAACCTCCAATGAGGTCTTATTAAATATAGTCAGTATTTGTGGCAAGATGAGTGCATCCACTTTCCGTAAATATTCATAAGCCATAATCATGACAACATCCCCGGCAAGAATGGCCGTATTGGTTCCGTATTTAGTATGTACCGTCTCCATCCCTCTTCTCAAAGGAGCCTGATCCATAATGTCATCATGTATTAAGGAAAAATTATGAAACAACTCTACCGCAATGGCCGCTTCCCAAGCGGAGGGCTTAATCTCATCAAATAATTCGTTGCCCATCAAACAAAGTACAGGGCGTACTCTTTTACCTCCGATACCCAATAT
>JBKCGY010000213.1:0-3511 GCA_046303015.1 Bacteroidota bacterium
ATATGGCACCGCCATGTATGGGCTGAATAAGCTCTACCTGTTGATGGAAAAGCAGCACAATCGCGGGCAGGATGGCGCAGGTGTAGCCGTTGTAAAATTGAATGTAGAACCGGGTTATCCTTTTTTACATCGCCTCAGAAGTAATAATCCCCAACCTATTGCAGATATTTTTTATAAGATCGGGCAGGAAGTGGAAGAGTTGGAAAAATATCAACCCGATATTCGGCAGCACCCCGGATTAATGAAAGGACATTTACCCTTTCTTGGAGAGTTGTTACTCGGACATCTTCGCTATGGTACGCAAGGAAAAAACAATGTAGAGTTCTGTCATCCTTTCATCAAAAGAAATACAGAACCCTCACGAAACCTGGCCCTCGCTGGAAATTTCAACCTGGTCAATACAGACGAACTATTCTCTTATTTGAATATTGAACCCGGAAAATTCCAGCAGCAAAGTGATCTCGCTGCCATGCTGGAAGTGTTTCATCATTTTTTGGTAAAAGAAGATGAAAAAAAACCCAATGCCCCTTCACTATCGGCCGTTTTGAAAAACGCAGCACCCTTATTCGATGGGGGTTTTACCATTGGCGGTATGACGGGCAATGGCACCAGCTTTATTCTGAGAGATGCTCACGGCATTCGTCCGGCTTACTATTATATCAATGAAGAAGTGATGGTGGCCGCCAGTGAGAGAGCCGCCATTCGAACCTCTTTTAATGTACCGGAAAACGAAGTGTTGGAACTCATGCCCGGACAAGCCATTATTACCGAGCCCGATGGCACTTATCGTATCGAACAGATTCTTGAACCCAAAGAAAGAAGAGCCTGCTCGTTTGAAAGAATTTATTTCAGCCGAGGTAGTGATGAAAAAATATACAGAGAAAGAATATCACTAGGATATCAACTAAGCAAGAGAGTGCTCGAGCGGATCGACTACGATTTAAAAAATACAATCTTCTCTTATATTCCTAACACCGCAGAAGTGGCTTTTTATGGATTGGTAAAAGGGATGGAAGACTATCTGAATCAGATCAAGATACAACGCATCATGAGCTGGAACGGAGACTTTGATGAGACGAAACTAACGGAAATGATCACCCGGAAGATCAGACAGGAGAAGATTGCGATCAAAGATGTGAAACTGCGCACTTTCATTACGGAAGATACCAGTCGCAATGAAATGGTACAACATGTATATGATATCACGTATGGAACCGTTCGTGACGATATGGATACGCTGGTGGTGATCGATGATTCAATCGTAAGAGGTACCACTTTAAAAGAAAGTATCGTACGAATGCTGGGGCGCCTTTGTCCGAAAAAGATCATCATCGTTTCTTCAGCCCCACAGATCCGCTATCCGGATTGCTATGGTATTGATATGAGTAAGCTGGGAGATTTTGTAGCCTTCCGAGCAGCCATCGAACTGCTGAAGTCCAGCGGGCAGGAAAATCTGATTGAAGAAATACATGAATCGATCCTTGAGATGCAAAGTTCCAATACGCTTCATCAGGAGAATATGGTTCGTCGCCTGTATAAACCATTTACCACAGAGGAAATTAGCGAACAGATCGCCAGACTCATTACTCCCTCCAACTTCAGCATTCCTGTAGAAGTTTTATATCAAAATATTGAGGATCTGCATTTCAGTTGCCCCACCAATACGGGCGACTGGTATTTTACGGGCAACTATCCCACCCCCGGAGGAAATCGTGTATGTAACAAAGCTTTTCTCAATTTTATGGCGGGCAAGAATATAAGAGGATATTAATGAAACGAATTTTGATCATACGACATGCCAAAAGTAGTTGGGCAGAGATCGGTCAGCGTGATTTTGATCGTCCGCTCAATGAAAGAGGATTGCGTGATGCTCCCGAAATGGCAAAGCGATTGATGAACAGAAATATTTCAGTTGACCTATTCATTAGCAGCGAAGCCAGGCGTGCACTTACCACTACCCAACTGATGATGCTGGAGATGAAAATAAAAAATGATCAGTTGATCGTAGTACCTCAATTATATCATGCACCTCCATCTGTTATGCTTGCTGCTATCAACAATGCCCCGAATGAATATGACACCATCGCCATCGTTTGTCATAATCCCGGCATCACCGTTTTTGCGAATATGATCAAAGGATTATCAATTGATAATGTGCCCACGTGTGGGGTGCTAGCATTGACAACTAATGTATCAAACTGGAATGAGGCATCAATAGAAAACTTGAGGTTTGAATTTTTTGATTATCCGAAAAATAGTTTATAAAGTTCATCAAGTTTGTAAAGTATAAAGTTAAAAATCACCGACAACTTCCAACTGACAACCGATAACTGTTAACCTTTATTACTCTTCCACCACCGCCAACCTAAAAATCCGATGATGGCCAACGGCGCAAACATCAGATAAAGAATAGCTGTGTTGAGCGCAGCGGCGGGCTTCTCCCCTAATTGTGAGGCCGTTTTGGTGCAAATGGAACACTGTGCAAAACTGTTCCCTGCAAAGAATATCATCAGCGAAAAAAGTAAAAGATATTTATATAACAGTGATCGTTTCATTCAATTAATCTCTGCTATTGAGTTTAGTCAGCAGACGCAAGATTTCAATATACAACCAAACCAGGGTAACTAATAATCCAAAGCCGGCATACCACTCCATGTATTTGGGAGCTCCGGCAGCAGACCCTTGTTCGATCATATCAAAATCAAGCAACAAATTCAATGCAGCCAATACCACAACAATAAGAGAGAAAATAATGCCGAATGTGCTGCCTTCCGTTAGAAATGCAAAATGAATATTGAAGAAACTCAGAATCCAGGTGATCAGATAAAATACAGCGAGACTGATCGTTGCAATCATAATGATAGAACGAAGTCTGTTCGTTACATTAATGATGCGAAAACTGTAAAGCAAAAACATGGTGATGGCCACTGCAAGCGTAAGTCCAACCGCATGCATGATGATATCCGGATAACTTTCCTGGAACAAAAAATTAAAATAAGCGCTGATCGCACCTACAAATAAACCTTGCAATAAGGCATAAGCTGGAGCCAGAAATCCACTCCATTCTTTCTTAAACATGATCACAATAGCTACGATCAAACCACCTATTGTTCCGGTAAGTACCAGCGGCATTATATTTTTACCCTGCGCCTCCCAGTTCCAGGCAAAAAATGCGCCGGCAGAAAGCATCAGCATGAGAAAGCCAAATTTATTCATAGTACCTTTTACGGTCATTTGCTGACCATCCTGTACAAATACACTCTGTTGGAATTGTTTTTCAGATAATGTGGGGTTTCCCGATTTAAAGATGGACATGGTAGTTGAATTTGAAGCGTGAAGTTAAGTCAAAACGCAAAACTCAAAACCTAAAATTGGTGTAAATATTCCCATTCCCACCTAGACAACGCGACACCCTGACACCTAGGCAACTATATTCGAATTAAATTCCTTCTCAGAAAAACATTTTCCGGCCATTCCGTGTTAATTTTGCACCCTCAATACAGAATATGGT
>JBKCGY010000214.1:0-3334 GCA_046303015.1 Bacteroidota bacterium
CCCTATAAGGTAGTAAGCATGACAGATGCCATCAAGGCAGCGCCGGCGGTAGCGATCTTTTCTGCAGGAGGAAGCACTTCACTGGAGTGGGCGCCTAAGTTTGCAGAAGCAGGTATTACAGTTATCGACAACTCCAGTGCATGGAGAATGGACCCCACAAAAAAATTAGTGGTTCCCGAAGTAAATGCTTCGGTGTTAACCCAAGCAGATAAGATCATCGCCAACCCCAATTGCTCTACCATACAAATGGTAGTAGCCTTACAGCCTTTACATGCAAAATACAAGATCAAAAGAGTGGTTGTTTCAACCTCTCAAAGTGTAACCGGTACCGGTAAAAAAGCAGTCGATCAGTTGATGGGAGAAAGAGGAAAAGCGGTTGCCGGCAAAACAGATGAATATCCGATGGCGTATAAGTATCCGATCGACCTGAATGTAATTCCGCAGATCGATTTGTTTATGGATAATGGATATACTAAGGAGGAGATGAAGATGGTAAAAGAGACCTGTAAGATTATGCAGGATGATTCTATCAAAGTAACGGCTACCACTGTGCGTATTCCGGTAATGGGTGGTCATAGCGAAAGTGTGAATATTGAATTTGCAAATGAATATGATCTAAATGAAGTAAAGGCCATTTTAGCGGCTGCTCCGGGAGTGGTGGTGGTAGATGATCTGCCCAATCAGCAATATCCCATGCCCATGGATGCGCAGGAAAAAGATGAGGTATTTGTAGGCAGAATAAGAAGAGATGAGTCGCAACCCAACACATTAAACATCTGGATCGTGAGTGATAATTTGCGAAAAGGGGCTGCTACAAATGCAGTACAGATTGCTGAGTATTTGATGAGCAAAGGATATTTAGGATAATTTCTTAGATAACGAAAATGAAAACCCCCGATCATTCGGGGGTTTTTTATGTATGCATATTTTGTTTTATCCCAAACCCTTATGAGCTATCCCTATAGCCTACTAAGGGTTTGCCTTTATTTATCCGGGAAAGGCTTCTGGATATTATTTTCTTATGATGATGCGTTCTAATTTAGTGCTGTTATCAGGAAACAATATCCAATTTTTAAACCAATTTAAATTCAACCCCATGAAAAGAATAATTTTAAGCTGGTCTCTTCTTCTGCTTCTCGCAGCCGGTTCTTTTGCAGGAACCCTGAATGAAGTGAAACCCGTTCCCAACAAACTCAATTTGTCTGATAAGGACAAATCCGGTCTTTTCCAGAAAGTGGAAAATAAAAACAGCAATCTTGCTTTCTTACAACAAGTATTCTCTGTTGAGGCGAATCAAAAAGTAGATTTTATGATTACGAGTGATGCCCGTTTTTCCGGCATCTTGACAGAAGTATTGAATACGGAAGAAGGGAATGAGCAATATAAGTTTGCTTCTGTAAATGAAAAGGGACTCACTTTAACTATGACTGTGTTGCGTGATGCAGATCCGGATAAAGTAAGTTTCCTTTGTAAGTTGAGCAGCCCCATGCATGCCTATTCGCTGATCATGGAGAAGCAGGCCGATGAGGCAGTATGCTGCTGGAAAAAAGACTTTACCTGCTCTTATTAATTCATTTTTATCCTCAATCTATAAGGCCGGCGTTTCAAGGAGCGCCGGTTTTTTTATTTACGAAGAATCATCTTACCTGCTCAATCTTTCCTTCCAAAGCGTATAATAGTAATAGATCAGCGCGCCGAAACTTCCCAAAAAAAAGATATAGTACAAAACATTCCCAATTTGTATGCTGCCTTCATAAAATGCCCAATTCAGATAAAGGCCAAAAGTCATGTGAATTAACAGAAACAGCATACCCGTAGATACGGTTTGCATGACGCGCTTTAAAAAGTCTTTTACTTCCGGCTCTATCCCTTCTGACATACTATTTGTTTAATTGTTTGATAATCAACGAATAAAACAAGTGTAAGTTTACCTTATATATTGTTATCAGCAATGTATAAAAATACTTAGTTTTGTTTTCCAAATTACTATGAATACCTGAGATATCGAAAACGCCTTTTAAATAACTTATATCTATTCAAACACAATAACATGAAGCGCCTTTCTCTGGTTGTAATTTCATTGGTGATTTTTTTATGTCGGGCCATTGCACAGGAGCATGCGCATGATCATGCGCACAATAATCATAGTAGCAACAATTACTTATTAGGCGAATATTCCAAAGAGCCGATACCTTTGAAAAATGGTTTTTTTAAAGTACTCGAATCTGGCAAATGGAAAATCCTTAACAAGGATAAAAAACCCCTATCGGATAAATTATATGATGGGGTTGGCAATTCTTCATTTTCCGTGTTACCTGTATATATAGGAAAAAAATGGGGGCTTTTAAATGATGAGGGCATACAAATACTTGACAATAGATTTGATCTAATTGCCAACTTCACTACCACGGTTTCTGCTGCCAAAATGGGCAACAAGTGGTTTTTAATTAATAATAAAGGTCAAATCATCAAACCATTATACATTGATTATTTTGGCGGATTTATTAACAATAAAGCAAAAGTTTTTAAAGAAGATAAGATTGCATTCATTGACCTCAAAGGTGATATCTTACCTCCCGGATGGGTTAAAGAAAAGCCTAAACAATCCTCTGTATTAATACCTCAAAATAACATAGCGGCAAGATCCTTTCCTTGTCCGCCGAATATAACATTTGAGAATGGAAATTTTAGCGGGTGGGAGTGTTTTGTTGGCCATGTTTTAACAAGAAACCCCACAACCGGGTGTATTTGCACGGATAATGAAAATTATTTTACTGTAAATATCAATCCGTCGTGGCCAGGCACTTGTACAGGATGTAAAAATGTAATGCAAATGAATCCGGCAACACCAGTTGTTCCAGATCCCAATCGTCATTTAATATATGATAACACTACATTGCCTCCTCTTGATGATTACGGCCTTTTCCCAATTGCCCCTCCTGATGGTAGCAGATTTGCAGTAAAACTCGGAAATGACAGGCCTTTTTTAAGGTCAGGAACACCTTCTGCGTGGGCAAATGCCAGGGTAGAAAGAGTTCGATATAAGATTAAAGTACCTAAAAATGCATCTGAGTTTTTTGTAGTGTTCCAGTACGCAGTAGTATTTGAACAATTTGATGGCCATGAAGAGGAGGATCATCCCAGATTTACTGCCAGATTGATTGATCCCATTACAAATAAAGCAGATCCATGTGCTGATTTTGACTTTAATGCATTTAACCCAGATGGGTTTACATATTCTCCTTATTTCTCTCCAAATGGATTTAGAATGCTTTATAAACCCTGGGATAGAGTATATGTCAATTTAAGTAAATACGCAGACAAAGAAGTCTAT
>JBKCGY010000215.1:0-2149 GCA_046303015.1 Bacteroidota bacterium
AGAAGCAATGGTAATGAGAATATTTGTATTCATATTGATAGTTATCCCTGTTTTCGCATTTGCGCAGACAAGACCAGATGAAGGTGTTTGGTTGACGGTGAATATGCCGATAGACCTGTCTTCCAAATGGCAAATACATAATGATGCCAGTTACCGTTCATTGAGTGTGTCTGCAGATCCGCTTCAATATTTGTATAGAACCGGGCTGCGTTATCATATCAATGAAAGATATTCCGTAGCCGGAGGAGTGGCTTTCTTTTTTTCTCGGACTAACTTTAAAAATGATAATAATTTGTTTGGAAGAGAATTTCGTACCTGGCAAGAATTTCAATCATTACAACAACTCAACCAGTCTGATGTAATTCAAATTAGATTTCGTTCTGAACAACGGTTTTTTGAAGAAACAAATAGAAGAGAAGCTTTTACGGCACATCGAATACGATTAAGAGTAGCGCTTAATAAACAGCTGAGTAAACGATGGTCATTTATCCTTGCGGATGAATATATGCAGCAATATGCTTTTGATGATTTTGTTTTCGATCAGAATCGAGTTATTGGAAGTATGGCATGCCATTTTTCTCAAAATACACAGCTGCAGTTCGGTTATATGTGGCTGTTATGGCCGCAGGAATCAAGTCAGCATTTGGTCAATATTACGTTACAGAAAAGGATTCAGTTATATGGAAAAAAATAAAGAGCATAAGAATCAGTTATACCCGGTCTTTCTGAAGCTGGATCAGTTGCGACTACTTCTTGTCGGAGCCGGTAATGTGGGATTGGAGAAGCTGGAGTCGCTTTTAGCGAATGCACCGCGTACAGCTGTTACCATTGTGGCTCCCATGGTGAGAGAAGAAGTGAGGAATTATCTGAAAGATTTTCCAGATTGTACAGTATATGAACGCAAGTTTGAAGAGGCTGATCTTGAAAATAAAGATCTGGTGATACTGGCTACGGATGATAAGGAATTGCACAAACGTATCCGCACAATTTGTAAAGAGAAACGTATACTTATAAATGTGGCTGATACACCTGAGCTCTGCGATTTTTATCTGGGTAGTATCGTACAAAAAGGCAATCTGAAAATTGCCATATCAACCAACGGAAAATCACCTACTGCTGCCAAACGAATCAAGCAGGTACTCAATGAGTCTTTGCCGGAAGAGATAGATGATGTGCTGGAGAACTTGCATACATTTCGTAATACCATTAAGGGCGACTTTCAGGAGAAGGTTAAAAAAATGAATGCAGTGACAAAAGGATTAGTGGAGAATGATGCGGCGTTGAATGAGAAGCGCTGGAAGAGAATTGCCACTTATTTTTTACTGGCCTTTGGATTCATGCTCGTCGGACATTTTATTTTTTCATATATACCATTTGGACAAATAGCAACGGATACCGTGAGTTGGTATAACGCTCTGGATCCGGCTATTCCTTTACACTGGATTGTACTGGCCGGTTTTTGTGCGCAGTTGGTGGATGGTGCTTTGGGGATGGGTTATGGCGTTACCAGTACATCGATTATGTTATCAACCGGTATGAGCCCGGATGCTATTAGTGGCAGCATTCATACATCGGAAGTGTTCTCAAGTGCTGTATCAGGCTATAGTCACTATAAATTCGGGAATGTAAATAAGAAACTCTTTAAGGCATTGGTCATCCCCGGAGTAATAGGTGCTGCGGTAGGGGCGATCTTTCTGGTGATGATGGGGGATGAATATAGCAAGTGGTTAAGACCGGCTATTGCTGTTTATACCATGTTGCTGGGTATTAAATTTATCATCAATGCGTTTCGTGAGATGAAGCCGCAGAAAAAGTTCAAACACTATAAAGTGCTGGCAGCATTTGGCGGTTTTTTTGATTCATTCGGAGGTGGGGGATGGGGGCCTATTGTAACATCTACATTGATCAATAACGGAAGAAGTCATAAGTATGTGGTTGGTTCTGTGAGTCTGACCGAATTTTTTATCACCCTCGCCAGTGCCTTTACTTTCTTTACCATGATCGGTGTCAGTCACTGGCATTATATTGTTGCGTTGATGCTGGGAAGTTTTATAGCTGCCCCCATTGCAGCAAAATTGGCAGGGAAATTACCAAAGAAGACAGCCTATTTTCTTTTAGGAGTGTTGGTCATCATTTGGAGTGTAAGGAT
>JBKCGY010000216.1:0-2695 GCA_046303015.1 Bacteroidota bacterium
TAATAAGCCTCTTCACCTTCCAGCCAGTACACAGGATGGTATTCTCTTTTTTCCCAGGCCTTGGTTATACTTTTTATTTCCATTAAAGAAAAATTCCTGTTGAAGCCTACTTTTTAAAAACAATTTTATAATTAAATGCAAGTTTGTATCTATCGTCAAGAGCAAACTTAATGGGCTTATTAAACTCTACATTGAAAGTATACCTAACCGAATCATTGGGAGGCACTAGATATTGGCGGTACTCCTCATTTGGATTAATAACAGGCAATCTCATCATATTAGCATACCCTCTTTCCTGTACGGGTTCATACTTGAATCCTGTATTTGTATTTACAATTGTGAGGGGTTGTTGTATATTTTTATTGGAGGCATCTATCTTAATATTTTTAAAATCCTGCTGATTTATTGGTGAGGTCGGAAGCAGATAAAGCCTAGCGGAATCCACTTTAGCGCTAAAAATATCTTTCCTCCCGAACTTGAGTACATTGGCCGGATTTTCACTCAGGTTTTGGTCCAGATCGGCCAAAGCGTAATTATAAACATATGCTAAGCGATCAATTACAAAACTATCTATACCGACCGTATCTAACTGAACTAATCCCTGTAATACTGAGTAAAGACTCGGCGGCAAATTATCAATATTAAGATTCGTAGTATCAAAACCATATTTATGTGCTTCCTGCTTGGCATACTCCTTAAAAATAAACTCAAATTCTTGACTGATTTTTACTTCCGGAGAAAGGGCGTCAGAGATAAGTTCTTTTACTTTCTTACAAGAAAAAAAGGGGAGTAGAAAAATTACTACTAAATACAAAAATTTTCGCATTAATGACATGGCGTATGATTTGCTGCTAAAGATAGAAAAAGGGAAGTAATAATTTGATTTTATTCCAAACTGGTGCAACATACACACAAGGCTCTTGTTTGAGATTGTTATATTTGCAAAATGTACAAAGGTCAAAAAGTTATCGTTGTTCTGCCGGCATATAATGCAGAAAAGACACTCGAAAAAACCTATCTGGAAATCCCTTTTCATTGGGTAGACGAAGTCGTTTTGGTGGATGATGCCAGCAGAGACCAAACCATAGAAAAGGCCAAATCTCTGGGCATAAAACATATTATTAGCCACGAAAAAAATAAGGGTTATGGCGGTAACCAAAAGTCATGCTATCATAAAGCAATGGATTTGGGCGGTGATATCGTAATCATGCTGCATCCCGACTATCAATATACCCCTCAGCTATTGGAATCCATGATCAGCATAATTGGCAACAACGTATATCCTGTTGTTTTCGGGAGTAGAATTTTAGGTAAAGGAGCATTAAAAGGCGGTATGCCATTGTACAAATACATCGCAAACAGATTTCTGACACTCACTCAAAACCTGCTTCTCAATCAAAAACTTTCAGAATATCATACCGGATACCGTGCATTTAACAAACAAGTATTACATACCGTAAAGTTTGATAATTGTAACGATGATTTCATATTTGACAACGAAATGGTATCTCAGATCTTTTATGCAGGCTATGAGATTGGCGAAGTCACCTGCCCCACTAAATATTTCGAAGAAGCTAGTAGTATCAACTTCAAAAGAAGTATGAAGTATGGATTAGGCTGTCTGCGGGTATCCCTTATTTACAGGTTATGTAAGTGGGGGCTGATAAAAAGCAGACTATATAGTTAAGGATGCTTCAAATAAAAGACGAACCCGTTTTTCTCATATAAAACAGTAAGGAATGGATACTGATCGAGTAAACGTTCCTTTTCCGTAATCTTGCTAATAAAATAAGCCGGCTTACGTACTGGATTGTCCAGTAGTGAATCCGCTTTATAAGATACAGGTCCTTTTTTCAAGTCGACTGCACTATAAAAATAGGGGGCGTAACTTTTATAACCGATGGCACTCACATAAACATCTTTCCCTTTTAAAGATTCAAAAAACTGAATGGCAGCATGTTGTGAATACTGCTCTATTCTGGGTGCAAATGCCGTAAGTAATGTCTGTATAACCAGCGTACAGGAAACACATAAAACCAATAGCCCTTTTTGATGCTGTTTATTTCTTAAGAAGTAATAGACTATAAATATAGAAATCAAAAATAATAGACCCGGCAGGATCAGATAGTAGTTCCATGATACTTCAGCCTGCAGATTTGCTAAAGCAAAAGGGTCTTTTTGTAGCAAAGGCCTAAGCCATTCAGGATGATTCCCAGCAATCGGAAGGGCAGTAAAAGCTATACCCCATATCACGCCCGTAATTAAAAGCCCGACCAGTTGCCATTTTTTAAAATAAGTTCGCTGATCTAAAACGGCTTCCACTTGATAGGCAGCCAGATAACCTATTGGAAAATAAGCAAAAGAAGAATAATGAACTATTTTAGTCTGCACAATCGTAAACACGACGAGTATAACAGCCAATGATGCCTGCATCATGAGTCGAAAAGATCTTTGCTTAGATGAGCTATCAGCCGTGTTCACTTTTCCCCACATCAGCCAAGAAGCTGGATAACAGCCCAGCAATAGAATCACAAAATGGTAAAGTAAGAATCCCCCATGACCCGCATCCTCCGTTTTAGCCAACCGAATTTGATAGGTAATAAATTCCTCCACAAACCACCATCCATGCTGCCATATTTCAAGTCCAAACCACAGCAAAGTAACAAGCCCCGCCACGCCTCCCCATATCACATAA
>JBKCGY010000217.1:0-10961 GCA_046303015.1 Bacteroidota bacterium
ATAGTATTTTTATTCAAAAGGTAGATGCTGCTAAAATTCCCTGCCCGGCCAATTCTATCTTAAAAAATTTAGATTATAAAATTTTTAAGATAGAGTTGGCCGGGCAGGGGATTTGGGCAGCATCCACCTTTTGAATAAAAATACTATCTGTAACATCTCCTTCTTTATCCAGTACATTCAGATCGATCTCCACAATACCGCCGGTGGATCCATTACAGCTGGCCTGATAAACCCGAATGTTTTCAACTTCAAGCTTTGGCTTGGTTTCATAGTTTTCCTTCTTACATCCACCAACTACGATGAAAACAAGAAAAAGAAATGATAGTTTTGTCTTCACAAATAGTATTTATTGTCAAATTTACGCAAATAATCACTCTTAACACTTGAACTTACCTGTTATTCCATCTTTTCAAGGTTTTGGTAAAGAAAATTTTAATTCTTTCTCAAGAGATCTGTTTCTGTATCAGATTGAACAGAATCAGGTTTACAGGAATTTTGTCAATAATACCCATAGAACCGAGTCCGACCTCTCAGACGCTGCTCTGTTTCCTTTTCTTCCTATCGGTTTTTTTAAAACTCATGAGGTTTATTGCGGATATGCTCGGCCTCCCTTGTATTTTGAAAGCAGTGGAACGGGAAGGCAAACGGTAAGTAAGCATTATTTGAAAGACCTTACCATATATGAAGCTTCATTTTTGCAACAGTTTCATCAGCAGTACGGACCACCGGATCATTGGTGTATCATGGGATTATTGCCTTCCTATTTGGAAAGATCACATTCTTCACTGGTATATATGGTTGAATCGCTTATGAAATTAAGCAATCATCCCTCAAATGGTTTTTATTTGCATAATCATGATGCATTATTTCATACTTTAAGTTCGCTTGAATCTATCGGACAAAAAACTGTACTGTTTGGAACGACATTTGCTCTTCTGGACTTTTCAGAAAAATATAGCTTGCCACTTTCCCATACAGTGCTGATTGAAACAGGAGGTATGAAAGGCAGAAGAGAAGAATTGTTGCGCGAACAGGTGCATGAGCAACTTAAAAAAGCCTTTCCAGAGGCGGGCATACATTCAGAATACGGGATGACGGAATTATGCAGCCAGGCTTATGCGAAAGAAAATGGACTGTTTTTTTGTCCACCCTGGATGAAAGTTCTGGTTCGGGATGAGGATGATCCTTTCCGAATTACTTACACAGGCAAAGGCGCATTGAATATCATTGACCTGGCCAATGTATATAGTTGTGCCTTCATTGCAACGGATGATGTGGGTGAAGTGTTTGAAGATGGAAGTTTTAAAGTGCTGGGCAGAATGGATAACAGCGATATCAGAGGCTGCAGCTTATTAACCTTATAAATATTATGAATGAACCTCAGCGATAAATTGGAGATGTTTCGCAACCGGCTTATCAAGGTGTACAGACATCGGGGTAAGCAGGCAAAACGTATGAGCGTAAGATGTTATAGATTATATGATAAGGATTTGCCGGAATTTCCGGTTAGCATTGATGTATATGATGATAAGATTTGCCTCAGCGAATACAGAGCCAAACATACGCTTTCTACTGAGGAATATCTGGATTGGCTGGAGGGAACCGTAAAAGTAGTGGCTGAAGTGACGGGCGTATTGGAGGAGAATGTATTTACTAAGGAAAGAAGAAGGAAATCGGACCGATATTCTCAGTATCAGAAAACAGGAGAGGAGAAGGAGTTTTTTGAAGTTGAGGAAGGTGGTTTGAAATTTTTGGTTAATCTGTCTGATTATCTCGACACCGGCTTATTCCTTGATCATCGCATAACCCGGCAAATGGTGAGGGATCTGTCTTTAAACAAAAGGGTATTAAATCTTTTTGCTTATACGGGTTCCTTCAGTGTCTATGCGGCTGCAGGCGGAGCTACAAAAGTCACTACCGTAGATTTATCCAACACCTATTTACAATGGGCGAAAAATAATTTTGCGATCAATCATTTTCAGCAGATAGGAGTATATGAATTTATTTCGGCTGACGTGAAACAGTATTTACAAAAGATCCCGGCTGATTCCTATGATATTATCGTCATGGATCCACCTACTTTTAGTAACAGTAAGAAAATGAATGATATACTGGATATACAGCGGGATCATGTTGATCTGCTCAATCAGGCTTTGCAGGCACTGGTTCACGGAGGAATATTATTTTTTAGTACCAATGCCAGAAAATTTGAATTGTATTCGGGGCAAATTCATGCGACTCAGATAAAAGATATTACAAAAGCAACTACACCTTTTGATTTTGAAGGAAAATTACAGAGATGGTGCTGGCGAATGGATAAATAATCAAAAACTTAGAAATGTCATCCTGAGCGTAAACATAGGATCTCATCTTTAAGTCAAAATGCAAAAGGCAAAACCAATCGCTCTGCGCATTCTGTCTTGACAGCGCCACATACCGACAACAGTCATGAAATTTTGGGAGAGACAACCCGACAACTACGACAACTTTCCACTTTTAACTTTTAAGTTTTTACTTTCACTATATTGCACCAAAATCGATTGCTTGTATGAACAAAGTTGTTACAGATGCATGGACGGCTATTCATGATATTCAAGATGGCGCTACGCTCATGCTGGGTGGATTTGGACTCTGTGGTATCCCCGAAAATTGTATTGCTGCGCTAGTAAAAAAAGGCGCTAAAAATCTTACCTGCATTTCCAATAATGCCGGGGTAGATGATTTTGGTATTGGTCTGATGCTTCAGCAGAAACAGGTTCGGAAAATGATCTCCTCTTATGTGGGAGAGAATGCTGAGTTTGAGCGTCAATTATTAAGCGGAGAACTGGAGGTTGAACTCATTCCACAGGGAACGCTTGCTACCCGTTGCATGGCTGCCGGTTACGGTATGCCGGCGATCTATACGCCTGCCGGTGTAGGTACAGAAGTGGGAGAAGGCAAAGAAGTCAGAAATTTTAATGGTAAAGATTATTTGCTTGAGTACGCTTTTGATGCTGATTTCGCCATTGTAAAAGCTTGGAAAGGAGATACACACGGCAATCTCATATTTAAAGATACCGCCCGCAATTTCAATCCCTTAATGGCTATGGCAGGAAAGGTCACCATTGCAGAAGTGGAAGAGCTGGTCGAGGCTGGTTCACTTGATCCCAATCAGATCCATACACCGGGTATATATGTTCACCGAATCTTTCAGGGTTCGGATTACCAAAAACGAATTGAACAAAGAACAATCAGGAAAAAAAGTTGATGTTTTTAATTTGAAACGATATTCAATTATGCCACTTAATAAAGAACAGATTGCACAGCGAATTGCCCGAGAACTGAAAGACGGATACTATGTAAATCTTGGTATAGGAATCCCAACGCTAGTTGCCAATTATATTCCTCAAGGAATTCATGTTGTATTACAAAGCGAAAATGGGTTGCTCGGCATGGGGCCTTTCCCTTTTGATGGAGACGAAGATCCAGATCTGATCAATGCCGGTAAACAAACCATAACAACGGTAGCAGGTTCAGCTTTTTTTGACAGTGCCATGAGTTTTGGAATGATACGGGCGGGTAAGGTGGATCTTACGGTATTAGGGGCAATGGAAGTAAGCGATCAGGGGGATATTGCCAACTGGAAAATTCCGGGTAAAATGGTAAAGGGGATGGGTGGTGCTATGGATCTGGTGGCTAGTGCCAAAAATATAATCGTAGCCATGATGCATACGAATCCCAAAGGAGAAAGTAAACTTCTGCCTCAATGCACACTTCCCATTACAGGTAAAAAATGTGTCAAGAAGATTGTGAGTGATCTTGCAGTTTTAGATGTAACCTCTGAGGGTTTTAAACTATTGGAAAGGGCGCCGGGAATCAGCGTGGATGAAATTGTTGCCAAAACTGCCGGCAAGCTGATTGTAGAAGGGGATGTCCCGGAAATGGTATTTTAATATTCTAATATATTTAAAATTTCCTTCTTTTAGCAAAGGTGCGATTGTATCTTTATGTGGTTGATCTTCATCTCAATCATTGTTGCATCAACGATAAAACACGCCGGATATGAAACCTTTGGTTCAGTTTTTTCGTCTCATCCGTTGGCCTAACCTGGCTTTTATTGCGCTTACCCAGTTTTTTTTCTTTTTTGCCATTGCCGTACCTGTACTCTCACCCGTTATGTTTTTTACTAGAGAGTCCATTTTGCTTTTTTATATTTTGTGCGTGTCCTCAATTTTGATTGCAGCCGCCGGATATATCATTAATTATTATTTTGATATTAATATCGATATTATCAATAAGCCCGACCGACTTGTGATCGATAATGGTGTCAGCAGAAGATGGGCGATGTTTTTTCATTTTATCTTTTCACTGGCTGGGATACTAATGGGGTTTTATATCGGACTAGAAAACGGTAACTGGTTTATTGGTATGGCTCATACATCTGTAGCCATTTTACTATGGATATACAGCACCTCCTTTAAAAAGAAAGCGGTGGTGGGTAATCTTCTGATTGCTTTGCTGACAGCCTGGTCTCTGATGGTTGTTTATTTTTATATTGTTTTTAATACTGAGCTGGCATACATTTCCACCTCGCATATTGAACTTTTACAAAAGCTTTTTCGCATTGCGTTATTATATGCTGCGTTTGCTTTTGTGATTACCTATATCAGAGAAATTGTAAAAGATATGGAAGATATTGAGGGCGATCGAAAGTATGGTTGTCGTACGATGCCGATTGTATGGGGTATTCAGGTAAGCAAGATCGTTGCGACAATTGCTATGATTGTGCTTATGGCACTGATGATGCTAGCGTTATTGTATATCCTTCAATACAAAATGTGGTTGCCTGCATTATATCATATTCTGTTCATATTGATTCCCTCTTCTTATACTTTTTATCTGCTCCAGAAATCTAATACGGGTAGTGATTTTACTAAAGTTAGCCGTTGGATAAAAATTGTCATGCTATTTGGGATTGTATCTATGTTACTATTCAGGATATTTGCCTGATGGAAAGAATCATTCTAGCTTCGGCTTCCCCCCGTCGACATCAATTATTAAACTGGGCTGAAATTGAATATGATATTCTTGTAAAAGATACGAATGAGTCCTTTCCTCCCCATTTACCTGTGGAAGAGGTGCCCATTTATATTGCAAAAAATAAAGCAATGGCGGTGCAGGCAGAATTGAGTCATGATCGTTGCATTATTGCGGCAGATACCGTTGTTGTGTTAGATAGCCAAATTATCGGCAAGCCCGCTAACAGAGCAGAGGCTATTTCTACCTTACAAAAATTATCGGGCAAAAAACATCGGGTGATTACCGGCGTGGTTTTACAAAAGGGTAACAAAATACATTCCTTTGCTGATATAACTTATGTTGAATTTCATGTATTGACAGAAGATCAGATCACTTATTATATTGATAAATACAAGCCTTATGACAAAGCCGGTGCTTATGCCATACAGGAATGGATAGGTGTCATTGGTATCAAAAGTATTGAAGGTGATTTCTATAATGTAATGGGACTGCCCGTAAGCAGGGTGGTAAAAGAGCTTGCTGCTTTTGGATGAAATGAGTTGAAAGTTTGATGTTATGCCCTTAAAATATTCATCCCAGAGGTATTGAATTATTGTTATGGGCATTTCATTACATTTGTTTTGCTAACCGGCATTTCAATCAATGCCTATTTTTTATTGCTAATCTTTTTTTATGAATGAACACCTACTTCATTACATCTGGCTGCATCGTTTATTTAATTTACGAGGACTATCTACAGAAGATAATCAATCTATTCTTATTGTACATCCTGGCCAATATAACAAAGACCAGGGCCCTGATTTTTTACACGCTCGTATTCAGATTGGAGGTATCGAATTTTCAGGCTCCATCGAGATCCATGTGAAAACCTCAGATTGGTATCAACATGACCATACAGGTGATCCACATTATAAGAATGTGGTCATGCATGTGGTTTGGGAACATAATGTTCCTTTTGATCAAACCATTCCGGTACTTTGTTTGAATGGGCGGGTTCCTTTGTTTCTTTTACATCAGTATGATCATTTGATGAGTAAAAATCAGATGATTCCCTGCGCCACTCAGATAACGAAGGTAAAGCCGTTGATTGTTTCTATGTGGAAGGAAAGAATGTTTGCAGAACGACTGACCATGAAAACCGAACAACTCAATGCTTTACTTATTCAGAATAAGCAAAATGAAGAAGAAGGTTTCTGGCAGATGATTTTTCGGGCAATGGGTATGCCGGTAAACAGCGATGCATTTGAAACTATTTTTAAAAATATACCTTTTAGAATCTGGCTGCAATCATCGGGTGTAATTCAAGTAATTGAATCTTTATTATTAGGACAAGCGGGATTGTTGGATGATGAGTTTGAAGATGCTTATTTAAAAATGTTGAAAAGAGAGTATGTTTTCTATAAGAAAAAATATTCCTTACAGAGTCTTTATCTGCTCCTTTCTAATCTCCGAATGCGCCCTGCCCATTTTCCCGCCATTCGGTTGGCTCAGTTAGGTATGATGATGCATCAGTATCCTGACTTATATTCCCGGATGATGCAGTGCGATAGTGTAGTAGCTATGAAACAAATAGTAATGGTAACTGCCAACGATTTCTGGCATTATCATTATTCTGTCAAACAGAAATCTGATTTCAGGGAGAAGCAACTGGGAGAGCAGATGGCATCTCTTATTCTTATCAATGCCGTGTTGCCTTTTCGTTATTTGCTGGCAAGCAATAAGCGAAATATTCCTGAACAATTAAAAGTCATAGAATTCTTTACGCAGATCAAGTCGGAGCGCAACCGGATCACGCAAGGTTGGCATCAACTGGGGGTAGAAGCCGATCGTGCATTCGATTCCCAGGCCTTAATACATCTGCATAAACATTATTGCCAACATAAGCGATGTCTGGAATGTGCCATTGGCAAGGAGATTTTAAAGGTTGGAAGTTGAGGGTTGTTGATTGTTGGTGGTTTTTCTGATACCTACTAGCTGATAACGACTAACAGTTTTCTTCTTCACATTTTGAATCTGTATATTGCGGACTGTTATAATTATTGCCATATATGAATATCCAGCACAATAAGAATGAAGATGCGATGAAGTTATCGCTTTCGGAAGTGCGTCGTCGTCTTGCGATCATAGCCGAGGGAGGAGGAAAAAAATCCATTCAGAAACAAAAAGAAAGAAATAAACTCACGGCTCGTGAGCGAATCGATTATTTGATTGATAAGGATAGTTCTTTTATAGAGATTGGTGCGTTTGTCGGTTATGATATGTATAAGGAACAAGGCGGTTGTCCGGCTGCTGGAACGGTGGCAGGAATCGGATATGTGAGTGGACGACAGTGTGTAATTGCGGCGAACGATCAGACGGTAAAAGCAGGAGCCTGGTTTCCGATCAGTGCCAAGAAGAATTTGCGCATGCAGGAAATTGCGATGGAAAATCATCTGCCCATTATTTATCTGGTAGATAGTGCCGGTGTGTTTCTTCCGATGCAAGATGAGATCTTCCCCGATAAAGAACATTTTGGACGCATATTCCGAAACAATGCAAAAATGAGTGCCATGGGTATTACGCAAATCGCTGCGGTGATGGGTGCTTGTGTGGCGGGGGGGGCTTATCTGCCCATCATGAGTGATGAAACGCTGATGGTAGAAGGGAATGGCTCAATTTTTTTAGCGGGCCCCTATCTGGTAAAAGCGGCTATTGGAGAAGATATTGATGCCGAAACCCTCGGAGGTGCCGTTACCCATACCGAACTCAGTGGCATTGCTGATTATAAATTCAAAACGGAACAAGAATGTCTGGATGAAGTGAAAAAGATTATGAGTCGTATAGGTGCCAAACCTAAAGCAGGATTTGACAGAATAGCTGCCGCAGATCCGAAAAAAGATCCGGAAGAACTGTATCAGATTTTTCCTTCTGACGGCAAGCCGTATGATATGACAGAGATTATAGAGCGTATCGTCGATAATAGTGAATTTGATCAGTTCAAGGAAGATTATGGCAAGTCTATTCTCTGTGGATATGCCCGTATTGATGGTTGGTCAGTGGGGATAGTAGCCAATCAACGACTAGTATTTAAAAATAAGAAAGGTGAAATGCAGATGGGCGGTGTGATTTATAATGATAGTGCCGATAAGGCAGCTCGTTTCATCTTGAATTGCAATCAGAAAAAAATACCATTGGTCTTTTTACAGGATGTCACCGGTTTTATGGTAGGAAGCCGAAGTGAACATTCGGGTATCATTAAAGATGGTGCCAAGCTCGTGAATGCAGTAGCCAATAGTGTGGTTCCCAAGATTACCATTGTTGTAGGGAATTCATATGGTGCCGGTAACTATGCCATGTGTGGAAAGGCTTATGACCCCAGATTTATTTATGCCTGGCCTTCTGCAAAGATTGCAGTAATGGGTGGAGAGCAGGCAGCCAAAACATTATTGCAGATTCAAGTAGCCGCCATGAAAGCTAAAGGCGGCGAAGTTCCGGCTGAAGAAGAACAACGATTGTTGCAGGAGATCAAACAGAGATATGATACCCAAACTACGCCATATTATGCCGCTGCCCGTTTATGGGTGGACGCCATCATTGATCCAAAAGAAACACGCAGTGTAATCAGCGAAGGGATTTCTGCTGCCAATCATAATCCTGTAACAGAAGAGATGAAGTTAGGGGTGTTTCAGGTGTGATGCTGTTGAGGGTTGGCAGTTATCCCATAGATACAGCACTATTCTTCTTGCTCAAAAGATAGGTGCCAAAGAATATAGCGGAGAATAATAATGTAGCCATCAAGCTTCCCTGATAGAAAGGAATGCCATCGACATAAGCGGTCATTAAACCTTCAAATGTTTTAGGGCGATTGAATCCGCCACCGCTGATCCATACGGCAAAATTGCTGATCAGGAAATAAGCTGTGGGGGCAGCGATGGTACCTGCCAGAATTTGCGCTTTCTTAGAGGTGTTGATCAGAAAACCGAATGCAGTAATGCCTGCAAAAAGAATATAGTTGAGTAGCTGTCCATTGTAGAAGCCTCCAAATTCGCTGAGGCCATTGCGGTATAATAATTCAAATACCAGATCGCCGATTAGCATACTGATCAATGGAAGAGTAAAAGCAAATTTTTTATTACGGATAGTCGCACCGGCAAAAAGGGCGATTGCAATCTGAGGGGCAAATCCTAAAGGTCTTCCCGGCATAAGACGATATAAACTGGCAATAACAATGAAAACTAAAAAGGTGATGAATATATTTTTCTTTTGCTGCATAATGATTTATTGAGTGGCAAAAATAGTTAAAAACATATCCGGTTACACATCTGTTTGATAATTTAGTTTTCACGAATGTGGATATTGCGGAAATTTGTAAACATAACCTATAAACACCCACTATATGAAGAAACACCATTCCACTGGATTTCGCGGGGAAGCAGTTGCTATAAATTGGCTTTCCCGAAACGGATTTATGATCTTACATACCAACTGGCGTTGTGCTCGGTATGAACTGGATATCATAGCAGAGAAATCGGATAAGCTTCATTTTATTGAAGTTAAAACCCGTACCGGTATCAGGTTTGGCTATCCGGAAGAAGGGGTAACGCCTGCTAAACTCAGGAAGATGAAGTCGGCCGGTGCGGCTTATTTACATAGAAACGGGGAGCGGAACCGTGTTCAATATGACATAGTAAGTATATTATGGATGAAGGGAAGGGGGCCTGAGATAAGGTTATTTGAGGATATTGGATGATCTAATAGGTCAAAAGGCAAAACCCAAAGCTTATATAAAAAAGAAAAAACTTCCTAAATGGAAGTTTTTCTAAGGACGTTTGGATGTCCGTCTTGGTTTGTCAGGATAGTTGGATAGGTCTTTCTATTGGATTTAAAGTCAAATTTGAAGTAATTTTTTCAATTCATCAAATTTATTTTTTTAAGATTTGGTAAATCAATGAGTTAGGATAATCTGTTCAACTAACATTTAATTTATGATCCATATCGGATATCTTCCAAACTACAACTTCCAATTTCCAACATCCAACTGGATTCCCGTATAATTCTGCGGACTAATCTTTTTTAGTTCTTTTTTGAGTGCAGCAGAAATATTCAATCCATCGATGAATTTATGAATAGAGGCTTTATTGATAGCCTGGTTGCCCCGGCTCAGTTCCTTTAACGCCTCATAAGGGTTGGGGTATTTCTCCCGTCGCAGAATAGTTTGGATTGCCTCGGTGACCACTGCCCAGTTGTGTTCCAGGTCGGCATCCAGTTTTTCTTTTCTTAAAATTAGCTTGTCCAATCCCTTCTCGATCGATTTGAAGGAAAGCATACTATGCGCAAAGGGTACTCCTAGATTGCGAAGTACGGTTGAATCGGTAAGATCTCTTTGTAACCGAGACACCGGAAGTTTTGCAGATAAATGTTCCCATAAAGCATTGGCTATACCCAGATTGCCTTCGGCGTTTTCAAAATCGATGGGATTGACTTTATGCGGCATGGCTGAGGATCCTACTTCCCCTTTTTTGATCTTCTGTCCGAAATAATCCATAGAAATATAGGTCCAGATATCCCGGCAAAGATCGATCAGGATGGTATTGATCCTTTTCATAGCATCCATTTGCTCTGCCAGCTGGTCATAATGCTCGATCTGAGTTGTGAATTGCTGTCTTTTTAACCCTAATTTCTCTTCTACAAACTGATTGCCAAAGGAGATCCAGTTGGTTTTCGGAAAAGCCACATGATGGGCATTGAAGTTGCCGGTGGCACCGCCAAATTTGGCTGCCGTAGGCATTTCAGCAAGGCGACTTACCTGATGGCTTAGTCTTTCCACAAAAACCATGATCTCTTTACCCAAGGTGGTAGGGGAGGCGGGTTGACCGTGTGTGCGCGCCAGCATAGGTATATTTTTCCAAGACAAGGCAAGTGAAGTCAGTTCAAGAATGAGGTTGCTGATAGCCGGCAGATAT
>JBKCGY010000218.1:0-2278 GCA_046303015.1 Bacteroidota bacterium
TTATTTACGGCGACCCAACATATAGATGTGATCATTCCCAGAGGGAGCAACGGACTAATAGAGTTTGTCAGAAAAAATAGCCAGGTACCGGTCATTGAAACCGGTGCAGGGGTATGTCACACGTACATCCATCGATCCGCAGATATCCCTATGGCTGTAAAAATTGTAGTCAATGCGAAGACCCAAAGACCCTCGGTATGCAATGCACTGGATACGATCGTTATAGATGATGTGATCGCCCCTGTATTTTTTAAAGCCCTTATTCCTGCTTTTATAGAAAAGCGAGTGGAATTATATGCAGACGTCAAAAGTTATTCCTTACTAAAAAGCTATCCCTATTTACATAAAGCTTCAAAAACCGATTATTTCAGGGAGTTTTTATCTATGGCCTGTGCCGTAAAACAAGTAAAAAACCTTGATGAAGCACTTAATCATATTGCAACACACGGAACTAAGCATAGCGAAGCCATTGTTACGAAGGATAAAAAAGTGGCTGAAAAATTCTTACAAATGGTAGATGCAGCAGCTGTGTATCACAACGCAAGCACCCGGTTTACCGATGGAGAGGAGTTTGGATTAGGCGCAGAAGTAGGCATTTCTACCCAGAAACTGCACGCACGGGGTCCATTTGCCCTGGAAAAATTGGTTACTGAGAAATGGATACTCAGGGGAAGCGGACAGATCAGATAATTAAAGCCGCTGAGAATTGAATATACGAGATCATTCTGCTGTATTACATGAATTACGAAGGTGATATTGGGTTAGTTTTTGAAGATAATCTGTACTTGCTGGCCCCTCATTCATAATCAAATCCAATATGGAAAGGTTGGGCTGAAAACCCAATTTATCAGAAAAAACCTGTTGATAGACAGGATAGTCATCCTCCATTTTTATAAAATGATAAGGTATCTCTTGCTGCAATTCTTGAGGTAAGTATAATTCATTTTCAGCCAAAATGACAGAATCCCAATTCAAAGCTTCAAAAACCCATCTAGCAATATCAAGATTCCAATCCCATAAAAAAATATAGTTTTGGCGATATATTTTTTCCAGTTCAGGAGCATATTCCTCAACCCATGGAGATTTCCGATAACTATCATGAATACTTCTCCAATGGATCCTTTGCCAGGATTCGCGCGAAACAATTTTAAGATCTTTTATATCCGTTTTGACCGACCTTCCTCCATCCAAGGGAACCGATAAAACCAGCACTTTATTAGCCCCCATAATAGAAGTTCTATTCACATGAAGCCCCTTAAAATGCCTCAACGCATTATTAAATTTTATATATTTAATATTAAATAAATTTAAATTAAAATATATATCTCCAAAATATTGAATATCAGTTATTTTTAAATTATTTAATTCCATTTATAATATTTAATTACGGGAACCTAAATCACTGGATAAATCACGAACAAAAGATATTACAAGCATCTATTTTTATTGAATTAAAACATTTTAAATAATTGATTTTCAATTAATTTAAAATTATGAATATTTGCTAATTTATTTTGCATATCAATTATTCATCTTTTGGATGTAATTTGCGAATAATGTTAGTAATGATTTTTACTTTATCCTAATAATTTCCGGGAACATGAAATCTAATAAACGTAATTTCCATCTGATCCATAAAATCAGCATCAGCGCCTTCATTATGAGTTTGTCAACTGTCCTGCTCCTACCCTCCTGCCGCATCGTAAAGGAACCTGAATTCAAGCGGATTGAAAAGGTAAGACTATCTCAAATAGGGCTATCTGAAAGCACGCTGACAGCCGAATTAGTTTATTTCAACCCCAACAAATTCGGATATAAAATTAGAAGTTTTGAGGCAAATATAGAGGTTAATAACAGATCGCTAGGCCGGACGGTTTCTAATATTGAAATCAATGTTGCCAAAATGACATCATTTAGAGTGCCTGTTGAACTGAAGGTAAACATGGGAAATTTGCCGATAAATTCCTGGAATTTGCTAACTAAAGATAGTGTTACATTAAAGGCAACAGGAACGGTAATGGTAGGCATGAAAGGAATATATAAACCGGTTCGGGTTAACTATATAGGAAAACAAAAAGTTGAATGGTAAGGCTACCCAAGGCGTAAATTACTCCATAATATCTACCTTAAAAACAGCAGAAAAATGCCTTTTTACAGCATTTTTAACCTCATCAAGTTTGACCGTATGACCTAACTCTTTTTCAATGGAGGTCACTTGTTTATTCTGAATGCCGCAGGGCACAATGAAATTAAAGTAATTCAGATCCGTATTCACATT
>JBKCGY010000219.1:0-3434 GCA_046303015.1 Bacteroidota bacterium
TTTTATTGTTACTTTAATGTGATATTTATTATTGTTTTTTTGCCACATTGAATGGCCATTTCTTTGTCATTGCTACAAAGAAAGTACGGAGCGTCATCCTGAGCGGAAGCGAAGGATCTCTTTAGGGAGAAGGCTTCGCAAAGTGAGATGTTTCGCTAACGCTCAACATGACGGGCAGACCCGATCGCTCCGCACGTTCTGCCTTGCCAGCCCCACATATTTCGGAGGCGTCATCCTGAGCGTATGCGAAGGATCTCAACTTTAAACGCTTAGTAAGATGAGTTGTTTCTCTTACGCTCAGCATGTCCACAGGGAATAACAGATTAAAACCAGAAAAATGAAATTTTCCCCGGACAGAAATGGTTTTGAGTTTTGACTTTTGAGTTAATAATTACAATATCCGATTATCTTTTGAGCAAAAAAACCCCGACGTTGTCGGGGGCTTCATTCAGAAAAATGAAATTATTTAGCAGGTGCAAAAGAAGATGGGTCAATGGTCTTATTGACTTCTACTTTTGATACCGTGAAGTCAGCATTCATGCCCGGGCCTAATGGAAGTGACATGTTTTTTGCAACTACAATACCTTCCGGTAATTTTTCATAATTGCTAAACAATGTAGACATCTCAACTTCCTGACCGTTAGCTTTTCTTACAGAAACAGATTTAATCAGATAAAAACTAGCAGGATCAAAGAACATTGTTTCAGATCTGCCTGATTTATACGCCACCTTAACTTTATGACATTCTGTTCCATCAACTTCCTCTTTGCCAAGATATTCTACCGTATGCCCTTTAGAAGCGTAGTCGACAAGTGCACCTTGCGCATCCAGATCTTCCTGGCTTTCTTTTACATCATCTGCCGTCATCGCTTCAGGTGCTGTTTGTCCACCAAAAGGCATGAAGCTCCAACCCTCTGTAGGAGTAAGGATCTGATAGCCCGTCATCCCCATCAAGCTGATCTCATTCCTAAATCCTGTTTTGTGTACGACAGAACGCGTGAGAGCAATTTCCGTGCCTTGCATTGACATGCTTCCTGACATAACCATGGAGTTGACTTTTTTCCAATTATCTATGCCCCCTATGGCAGACACATTTTTGGTAATGATTTCATCAGCCGTCTGAGCAAAAGAAAAATTCATTGAAAGGCAAGCGGCCGTTAAGAATAAAAGAGATTTGATTGATCGCATTTTGATATGGTTTATTTTTAGCAAAACTGGTACAATAATTCCGAATGGAAAGTTAAAAAATTTTAACAAATCCTTACTCGAAAGGTTCAGACAAAATTAAAGCGGCAATAAATTTAACTTATTACCGCTCATCAAAAAATGAGAAAGAAGATTGACTATTGTCAATATTAGGTTGGATAGAAAAAGTCAAAGATTATAAGACAAAACCCAATAATGATTAAAAACATATATTTATAACTTCACTCTTACAAAATCAGATTCATGTTACACTCCTCCATCTCCGGCAATATTGTAGATATAACCAACCGAAAGATTTTTAGCGGAACTATCCATATTTCCGGGAGGAGCATAGAGAAGATTGATCGGACTGGGGAAGAAAATATATCCCTCCCTTACATTCTGCCTGGCTTTGTGGACAGCCATGTGCATATAGAAAGCTCAATGATGGTGCCGTCGGAGTTTGCGCGACTGGCCGTAGTGCATGGGACCGTTGCGACAATCAGCGATCCGCATGAGATTGCCAATGTATGCGGATTAGAGGGTGTAGAATATATGATTGAGAACGGGAAGCAGGTGCCTTTCAAATTTTATTTTGGGGCGCCGAGTTGTGTGCCGGCCACCACACTGGAAACCGCCGGTGCAAGTATTGATGCCAGGCAAGTGGAATCTTTACTCGCACGCCCGGAGATTAAGTATCTGAGCGAGATGATGAATTTTCCGGGCGTGCTTTTTAACGATCCTGAAGTAATGCAAAAGATCGCCGCCGCGCAACAACACCACAAGCCCATAGACGGCCATGCACCGGGGTTGCGCGGCGAGGCAGCCGCTACGTATATCAGAGGCGGACAAAAAGAAGGTCCGGTCGTTATCAGCACCGACCACGAATGCTTCACGAAAGAAGAAGCGCTAGATAAACTGCAACACGGCATGAAGATCCTGATTCGTGAAGGCAGTGCGGCCAAAAACTTTGAAGCCCTCATTGATCTGCTGCACGACTACCCCGATCAGATCATGTTTTGCAGCGACGATAAACATCCGGACAGTCTGGTCGAGAATCATCTGAACATTATTTGTAAGAGAGCCGTGGCCAAAGGCATTGATGTCTTTCATGTATTACAGGCTGCCTGCATCAATCCCGTAAAGCATTATCATCTGGAAGTAGGATTATTACAACCCAACAATCCCGCCGATTTTATTCTCGTAAAGGATCTCAAAAGTTTTGATGTACTCTCTACTTATATCAACGGACAAAAAGTTGCGGAACAAGGAAAATCCCTGATTGCATCTGTACCTGTTACACCCATTAATCAGTTTGATTGTGCACCGGTCTCCCGTAAAGAACTTGCTTTCAAACTTGATGAGATTGTAAAATCGGAGGATGGAAAATCGGTGCCTATAATTGAAGCACTGGAAGGACAACTTATCACCAATCAGCTGAATATTCCCATGGATGTATTCAGCGTGGAAGAAGATTGTTTGTTAGCGGATACGACCAAAGATCTTTTATACATGGTGGTCGTCAATCGTTATCAGCCGGCACCTGTTGCCAAATGCTTTGTCCGGAATTTCGGTTTGAAAAGAGGAGCGATTGCATCATCGGTGGCGCACGACAGTCATAATATCATTGCCGTTGGTACGGACATGACTTCGCTGGAAAGGGCGATCAATCTCATTATCCAGTCCCAAGGTGGTGTAAGTACTGTATTGCCGAACGAATCAACTGATCAGTTTGAAGAAGTTGTTGTTCCCTTGCCGGTAGCGGGATTGATGAGTGACCGGGACGGGTATGAAGTAGCGGAAACCTATGGCGCGGCCGACCAACTTTCTAAAAAAACGGGCAGCCCTTTGGCCGCGCCATTCATGACGCTCTCCTTTATGGCCCTGCTCGTTATTCCTTACTTAAAATTAAGTGATAAGGGACTGACGATTTGTGATGAGAAGGGGATAAGAATTATTGATCAATAAAAATCAACAAAATGAAACCCAACCGAAAAAAACACCACAGAAAATCAAAACAAATTGAAGGATACATGTATATCCTGGAATGTGCTGACGGAAGCTATTATGTAGGCAGCACCAAAAACTTAGAATCAAGAATCAAACTACATCAGACTGGGAATGGTGCAAATCACACTAAAAAACGCTTGCCCGTAGCATTAGTTTATTATGAAAAATTTAAGCGTGTATCTGATGCCTTTTATAGAGAAAAACAAGTACAAGGTTGGCGACGTGAAAAAAAAGAGACA
>JBKCGY010000220.1:0-3788 GCA_046303015.1 Bacteroidota bacterium
ACCACTCCTTCTCCCTCCACTTCCTGATAGGCACCATGACTGTCGAAAATAAACCAATGACGCCTTAATAATTGAACCGGAAAATTATTGTTATTCTCAATGGTTATACGGTAGGCAAACATATATTCATGGGAAAGCGGATTGCTGTAGTCCGGCTGATAAAAAGTTTCCACACTAATGGTTATGCCTTCAGAAATTTTGTACATAAATAACTCACTATGCTGAAAGTACGAAGAAATGAACGGAATGCAAGAAATGTTTAAGGAATTTTGCCGGAAATAAACCCTTTTTAAAAAAGAATAATCAAATATGTTCAAACCACCAGCCATAATTGGTACGACTCAAAAGCCAGGATATTCCCATCCCAAGTAAAAGGACAGCTGAAATGATCATCATGATCAACGCCCTCATGCGTCTTTTCTTTTTAGATAAAGAGCCAGAATATTTTGAATACAGATAAACACTCCAAATTAATACACCTATTATCACTACAAAGAAAAACTTAAACAGTTCAAGGCGTGCGGTATATAATCCAAGTAAATATAAATTCATGAATGCAATTTTAACTATAAGCGGTTTCAAATATAATGAACGATCGATTGATCAATTCATTCTTTTCGTTTTTAGATACCCCTTTTTCAATAAAAACTGTACAACTTTATCCCGATGATCCCCCTGTATAATAATCTCTTCTTCCTTCACTGAACCACCGGTACCACAGGCATTCCTTAATAACTTACCTAAGGCTTCCGCATCCTCCAATTTACCCTGAAACCCAAGAATAAGCGTAACCGTTTTTCCGGCCCTGTGTTTAGTTTGTAATGAAACCTTCAATATCTGCTCTGACGGCAACAGTGTAACAACCTCTTGTTCTTCTTTTTCCACATTGAAGCTGGGATCAGTACTGAATACAAATCCACCATTACCGGATGAACTTTTTTTAGCCATATCAGATTCGTTAATATATCGTTGCTTTCAAACTTAAATCAATACTTTTTGCCTGATGAATTAAGGCTCCTATACTTATATAATCGACTCCTGTTGCCGCATAATCCACCAAATTATCTACATGAATTCCCCCGCTCGCTTCCGTTTCCATTCGATGATCAATCATAGCAACCGCTTGTTTTAACAGAGCGGGCGTAAAATTATCCAGCATAATGCGATGTGCCTTTCCATTTCTCAAAACGGCCTCCACCTCATTCAGATCTCTGGTTTCTATCTCAATCTTCAGACCTGGTCTAATGTTTTGAACATAATTATATGCCCGATCCAATGCCTGATCGATTCCTCCGCAATAATCGATGTGATTATCCTTAATAAGGATCTGATCATATAAGGCAAAACGATGATTGTGCCCCCCTCCTATTCGTACTGCCTCCTTCTCAAGCAGTCTGAAGCCCGGTGTGGTTTTACGTGTATCTAATATTTTAACGGGATAATCTTTAACCGCTTCTGCATATCGGCGGGTTAAGGTGGCAATGCCACTCATCCGCTGCATGGTATTCAACACAACCCTTTCACACTGTAAAATCGTATGAACCCCCGCTTCTATGTCAAATAAAATATCACCGGGGCTTATAAGGTCGCCATCATTAAAAAAGGAATGGATTCGGGCCGAAGGCTCTCGAAAATGAAAGATCTTTTTAGCGATTTCCAAACCGGCCAGCACCCCTTCTTGTTTCACTTTCAAAACAGCCTTTCCTTTTGTGTCTGCAGGTATGCAACTTAATGTCGTGTGATCCCCATCCCCGATATCTTCTTGTAACGCATTTGTGATAAGATGCCGCAATTGCTCTTCAAAAGAAATATGCATGCCACAAATCTAACATAAAAGCAAAATGTAACGATATGTTCAGATCTATATTTATAAACGTTCATTAATAAAATGTTTTCAGGAGGAATCTCTTCAAAGTGGCTAAAGGGCAATAATTTTGCAATTCAACTCAGCACATGAACAAAAAAAGCATATTGATCATAATGGATGGATGGGGGTTAGGAAAAGTGGGCAACGCAGATGCCATTCAACAAGCCAAAACTCCATTTGTAAGCAGCTTGTACAGCAAATACCCGCATACCACTTTAACCACTTGCGGGGAAGCGGTGGGTCTGCCAGATGGACAAATGGGGAACAGTGAGGTAGGGCATTTGAATCTGGGTGCGGGTAGGATCGTATATCAGGAATTACAAAGAATTCAGGTAGCCATCAAAGATGGCTCCTTCGAAAAAAACGAAAAATTGCATCAAGCCATTGAATATGCTCTGCATAACAAAAAAAAATTACACCTGCTTGGGCTAGTGAGTGATGGAGGTGTACACTCACATACAGATCATCTGAAAGCAATTACAAGTCTTTGCAAGAAAAAAGGATTAAGCAATGTTCTTATTCATGCATTCACTGACGGAAGAGATACAGACCCCAAAAGTGGATTAGGCTATCTGAACGACTTACAAAAACATCTTGACAACACCACCGGCGTAATCGCCACCATCACTGGTAGATACTATGCGATGGATCGTGATAAAAGATGGGAGCGTGTAAAAAAAGCATATGATGCGCTCGTTTCCGGAGTAGGCACTCACAGTAACCATGTAATAGATGAGGTTGCCAAATCCTATGAAAATGGTGTAACGGATGAATTTATTTTGCCCATCATCAATACAAATACAGAAGGTAAAATACAAGAAGGTGATGCCGTGATCTGTTTCAACTTCCGTACCGATCGCTGCAGAGAGATCACACAGGTACTTACCCAAACGGATATGCCGGAGTTTGAAATGAAAAAATTACCGCTTCATTACACGACGATGACAGAATATGATAAGTCCTATCAGAATGTGCATGTTGTGTTTGAAACAGATAATCTTAATAAAACGCTGGGAGAAGTACTCGCCAATCATCAGAAAACACAAATCAGAATTGCAGAGACTGAGAAATACCCTCATGTAAGTTTCTTTTTCAGTGGCGGAAGAGAACACCCGTTTGAAGGAGAAAAACGCATTATGATCCCCTCACCCAAGGTAGCCACTTATGATCTGAAACCGGAAATGAGTGCCCTTGAAGTAACCGATGCGATCGTGCCGGAAATAGAAAATGAAACGGCTGATTTCATTTGTCTGAATTATGCCAACGCAGACATGGTTGGACATACGGGCGTATTCTCAGCAGGTATTAAAGCCGTCGAAACGGTTGATGCCTGTGTTGAAAAGGTTGTAACAGCTGCACTCCAACATAATTACACCGTATTCTTAACCGCCGATCACGGAAATGCTGATTATATGATCAATGAAGATGGCACACCCAATACAGCCCACACCTTAAATCCGGTTCCCTTATTTATTATCGACAACATCTGGAAAGGGAAAGTACATGCGGGCAAACTGGGAGATGTTGCGCCCACTATTCTTTCATTTATGGGGATACCGGCTCCAAATGAAATGACTGGCAACAATCTGACAGAAGGATAAGCGGAAAAAGATTTCGATCTGAATTTGCGATCTTTACGCCCCTATGCTGAATCGTAATCATTTATTCAGTTTACTAACTTTTTTATTCCTTTTTTTTATCCCGCAAGTGTGGGGACAGAAAAAAGCTAATGACTCTCTGCAGGGAAAGACATTAGAAGAAATCATTATCAGTGCTAGCAAGTTCCCCGAAAAGAAAAAAAACATAGCACAAAAGGTCGATGTTATATCATAACAATACATATCACGAGTCAACGCTCAAAAAAAAGGAGACCTGCTGATGAGAACTGGCAATGTTTTTGTGCAAAAAAGACAGCACGCAG
>JBKCGY010000221.1:0-14034 GCA_046303015.1 Bacteroidota bacterium
GGGCTCGATGTGGAATCTTTGATTAATGTTTTTAAATTCAGAAGAAACAGAAGCATGCTTCGTTTTCAACAAAGGCTGATCAAAGAAGAGCAAGATCGATATGTTGATTACAGATTCAATGAAAACATCATAGAAAAATTAACCGTATTGGAAAAAGGGAACAAAATGACTTTGTTCCGACAATTATACCGGCCCGAATATGAATGGCTTACCAGCGCTTTAGATATTGAGCTCTTTCAGTATATACAAATTGCAGCGAAACAATTTCTCCAAAACAAGCAGAAGCAAGATTAAGTAAAATCTTAAATGTTAGGCTGAAAATCTGTATTCACTTTTAAGTTTTATGTTTTTATTTTTATCATCAAATAGATCAAATGGAACAAACTCAATTAGGCATAGGCACTAGGCTTCAGCACACACAACACGGCCCTGGCGTAATCGTAGGTGTTAAATACGCAACCTATATCATTTCCTTTATCAATACCGGCGTATTGGAAGTTGACAAGACCGATCCACAGCTGGACGAGATCATTCCGGAAAACGTGTCGGCGGAAATAGAAACCACCAGTGAGGTGGAAAAAAGTCTGCTGAAGATCCTTCGTTTATGGGGAGGGGTTAGTGAAGTGGTGTCACTAGGTGATCGTTGGGTGGGGGGAACAATGGTTCTCCAACCAGCCGATAAATCATTAAAGCCAAAAGAGATTCCCATAGAAGATTTTTTTCATAAAATTGTCATGCTTCGCGACAGATTGAGGGTGTTGGAACAGAATATAAATAGCTCGAAAAATCTTTCAGATGAAGAAAAAGTAAATATTCAACAATATATAACCCGTTGCTATGGCTCACTGACTACCTTTAACGTGTTATTTAAGAATAAAGAACAATGGTTTGTGGGAGAAAAGGGGTAAGGGTTTCTGAGTGGATAGCTGTTTATTGAGCCAATGTGTCCCTAAGCGGTCATATCTTTCTTAAGTTGTCTGTCATAAATGAAGGTCCCGAAAGGAACCAACGCCGCAACAAAAGCATAAATAAACTTAACAAAAGATTGTTTACGTGTTTCTTTGACATAGTAGGCATTCGCGATATAGGTTACAAATAACAAACCATGCGCCCATCCGGTATACTTAACAGCCATGGGCATCTGATAAAAATATTTGAGTGGCATCGCAACAAATAATAATACTATAAAAGAAAGGCCCTCTGCGATTCCTAATATTCTCAACAACTGTATCTCTTTCATAATATAGGTAGCGTGTCTGTTTTAGTGATCACAATCCTGGGTATGACAATGATTCGCTTTTCTGCAAAGGCGATAATTCAAAATATGTGCACTGATAATGGCTGTCACCCCGGGTAACACCAATATCCAAACAGAATAATGAAGTTTAATTAGCTGGTGAATGATAAAAAGAAAAATTCCTATTGAAAATAAAGAAATAGGAACAAGCTTGTGATGATGTTTTTTATAGCCATGCCAAAATGTAGTGATCCCGATTACAAATGCCGTAGCCAGCAATAATAACTCTATCCAAATGTTTTCTATAATATTTACCCCAAACAAAGGCAGGCTGCTCAATAATAAAGGAGCAATAGCACAGTGTATTGCACAAATTAGTGTAGCGCTGATGCCCAGAGCGTGCCAGTTGATTTTAATACGCATGAAGCCTGCAAAATTACCGATTTGCAACTGAATTGCAAATTCCTTTTGAGGAAGTATAGTTACCCTGTAACTTTGTATGAATGCGGAAAAAAATTACAGTCTACTTATTCTTTTTCATCCTGCTATTAAGCGGCTTCTATCTGGGTATTTTCTGGGGAACCGACCGATGGAAAAAGAAATTACCCTCGATAAATGAAGTTAAACCTTTTGCTTTCGTAAATCAAAACGGGGACACCATCAACAATCGACATGTGGCAGGCAAGGTGCAGGTTGTTGAATTTTTCTTTACAACATGTAAAGGTATCTGCCCGAAAATGAACACAGCGCTGCTCTCTATTGCGGAAAAGAAAAAAGAGGCTGAAGACTTTATGATTCTGAGCCACACGGTTGACCCGGATACAGATTCCGTTGCACGTATGAAACATTTTGCCGACTCGCTTCGGTTGAACATTAAACAATGGTGGCTGCTTACCGGCACAAAAGAAAAACTATACGAAGCCGCGAGAAAAAGTTATTTGTTGGATGATCAGCATGATGAAACCGCCGCCATTGCGGAACAATTCATACACACCCAACTGTTTGCCTTGGTAGACCGGTCAGGTAATGTACGAGGTATATATGATGGGCTGGATAAAAAAGAACTTAAAAAACTGGAAGAGGATATAGATCTGATTTTAAACGAAGGCTATGATGGCCCTCGTTTTATCAATGGTATTTTTCAAAACAACCCGAATTAATTAATTTAGTCTGATGGAAAGTACGATAAGGGATTTGCTGAAAAAGAATCGGCTAAGCGTTACCGATAGCAGACTTCTTGTGCTTTCTCTTTTCTATAATTTTTCGGGAGCGCTGGCTCATTCGGATATTGAAAAAAAGGCCGGAAGTAAAATAGACAGAGTAACTATATACCGAACCCTGCAGACTTTTGAAGAAAAAGGGATCATTCATACGATTCCCTCTTCTGACAATTCGGTCAAGTATGCGCTTTGTAAAGAAGCCTGCGCACACGGACATCATCATGACAACCATGTTCATTTTGTATGTAATCATTGCGCATCCACTATCTGTCTGGACGATGTAACAGTGCCGGAGGTAAAGTTACCCCTTGGTTTTAAGCCCATGCAATCTAATATGGTCGTGAATGGTATTTGTAATGAATGTAAATGATCTCTGAGGCGAATAAAAGAAGATATAATTGTACTTTCGCCAGACAAACAATTCGGCTCAGCCGTAAACAATGTATAACCAAAAAGGAAAAGCCATTAAGTTAATATTATGAAGTTCAATTTTTTGATCTTTCTTACTGTTATTTCCTTGTTGTTTTCCTGTAGAAAACCGGAAGACAGCCCAGCCCCATCCAGCATTATTAAAGGTAAAAAATGGAAGCTGGTTTCCTATAATTTAGGGGGTACTGAAATTATCAGCGGCTTCTTGGGATGCGTTGTTTCTTTTGATAACAATGATGTGTTGATCATCACAAATGCAGGCGTCAACCATACGGGCACCTGGATTGAATTTTCAGATCCCCCCAAGATAGATATGATCATATCGTCTAACGACCCTTATGTGAATCTATTTAATAAAACATGGGAAACCGTTCTTTTAACCCCGGGCAGAATTCAATTGGCCGACAATAAAGCAAATCCTCAGGAAATCATCAAGCTGGACTTGTTACCATAAACCCCTTGTTTTAATTACCTTTAATACACTATTCAACCGCCGTGAATTTGCGTAACTTTCTTTTCATTTTAATTATAAGCATGGCGGCCTGTAAAAAAGATAGCTTTACGGGTCTTACAGGTGATTTTGAACTTAGTGCCGATACCATAAAATTTGATACCGTATTTGCTTCGGCGGGTTCTGTAACTCAATATTTTTTAATAAAAAACAGTAGCAGCAAATCGCTTAGATTAGACAATATTCAGTTGATGGGAGGTAGTTCTTCTTTTTTTAAAATGAATGTTGACGGACTTCCCGGTACTCGCTTTACCAATCTGGAAATTGAAGGAAACGACAGCTTATATGTATTTGTAAGCGTTAACATTGACCCGAATGCCAACCCGCTTCCTTTTATAATTAGAGATAGTATTCAAATTCAGGCCAATGGAAAAACCATTTTTCAACAACTAGAGGCATGGGGACAAAACGCAAGATATATTCGCGCTCAATATATTACCGAAAATACAACCTGGAACAAAGATCTTCCCTATGTTATTCTGGGCGGTATAAGGGTAGACACATTTGCCACCCTGCAAATTGAACCCGGTACCCGCATTTATCTGAATGCAGATGCTCCAATGATCATCGATGGAAGGCTGGTTGTGAACGGTACAAAAAAAGATAGTGTCCTTTTTAGAGGAAACCGGTTAGATGAGCCCTATAAAGACTTTCCGGGTTCGTGGCCGGGAATCATTTTCAGAGAAAGCAGCAAAGACAACCTGATTGAATATGCTTTCATCAAAAACGCATATCAGGGTATTGTCGCCGATAAACATACGGGACCCAATCCTAAAGTCGTAGTTAACAATACGGTTATCGATAATGTGTATGATATCGGTGTGCTGGGCATTAACAGTAATCTGAAATTTAATAATTGTCTGATCAGTAACTGCGGCAACAACCTGGCACTCATTTATGGGGGTACGTATCAGTTTACTCATTGTACGATCAGCTCTGTTTCCAATAATTTTATTTCCCACAAATTACCCGTTCTCAACCTAACCAACTATATCAAAAGAAACAATCAGATCTTATCTGCCTCCCTGAATGCAGACTTTGTAAACTGTATTTTATGGGGCAGCGAAGGGTTGGTGGATAACGAGATCGTTCTCGAAAAAGAAGGTAACGGACCCGTAAATATTAAGCTTGACCACGTGTTGTTCCGCGCCAAAACAGATCCGGCCAACACCATATTAACCAACGTACTCAGAAATCAAAACCCGGTATTTGACAGTATTGATGTTAGTAACAACTATTATGATTTTCGTCTGAAAAAAGAATCCCCTGCTGTGAATACCGGAATGATAACACCCCTGTTATTTGATCTAAATGGTCTACCCCGAAAAGGGCTGCCGGATCTGGGATGTTATGAAAACCAGAATTAATATTCGGTTTTTTTAAACCTACTACCCTTTGGGGTTGTTTAGTATAAAAATTGATTATGTTTTTAAGTTTCTTTTTTTCATTATTTACCGTTATTGCGGGTAAACCCACAGATATAGAAAACAATATCTACCGTTTTAAAGTGGAAAGTATAGATGGCGGCTTCATAGATCTTAGTCAGTTTAAAGGAAAAAAGATCTTGATTGTGAATACTGCCTCTGAATGCGGATTCACCCCGCAATATAAAGATCTCGAAAAATTATATCAGCAATACAAAGACAAATTGGTGATAATCGGATTTCCTGCCAATAATTTCGGGGGACAGGAGCCGGGAAGTAATGCCGAGATCAAGTCTTTCTGCTCGCGCAACTATGGCGTCTCCTTTCCTATGGCTGCCAAGGTTAGTGTAAAAGGAAAAGACATTCATCCTTTGTTCAAATGGCTGAGCAACAAAGCAGAGAACGGAGTAATGGATGCCACTATTCGCTGGAATTTCAGCAAGTTTTTAATTGACGAGAATGGGATCCCAATCGCCTTCTTTTCAAGCCTTACCAAGCCGCTCAGCAGTGAAATAACCGAAAGGCTTTGACGTCTGCTTATTAACTTCGCAATATGCGATTTGCAGATATTATCGGACAAAAAGAGCTGATCGATAAACTAAAAGATCTTGTTGACCACAACAGGCTTAGCCATGCTATTTTGCTGATCGGAAAAGAAGGATGCGGCACCCTTCCCTTAGCGCTGGCCTTTGCTTCCTATATTATTGAAGCAGAAGAAAAGGATTCGGGAGGTGCTGCCAATAATTTATTTGGAGACCCCGCTCCACCCTCCTTCGAAGCAACACAAAAAGCAGATAAATATATTCACCCGGATATCCACTTTTCCTATCCTGTGATCCCTAAAAAATCTGGAGATAAGCCAATCTCAACCGATTATATCACCGAATGGAGAAATTTTCTTCAGCAAATGCCCTATGGTAACGTATATGATTGGCTACAATCTATTGGTGCTGAAAACAAACAAGGCAATATAACCTCCAGAGAGTGTGAAGAGATCTTGCGAAAACTTCAATTAAAGAGTTTCGAAAGCAAACATAAAATACTCATCCTTTGGATGCCAAAGTATCTGGGCAACGAAGGAAATAAATTATTAAAACTCATTGAGGAGCCTCCGCGGGGGACGATATTTATTCTGGTTTCAGATGGTGAAGAGGGTGTTTTACCCACGATCATCAGTCGTTGTCAGACCATTCGGATCCCCATACTGGAAACAGACGATATATCCAATGCCCTTATGACCCGTTGTAGCCTTTCAAAAGAAAAAGCTATTCAAATTGCGGGGCTTGCAGAGGGAAACTACCGGGAAGCCCTGCAACTTACACAACACTCAGATAGCGACTGGCAAGCGGTATTAAGAGAGTGGTTGAACACAATGGTGAAGAATGATACGGTGGGACAGATTAAATGGGCAGACCAAATGGGACAAAATGGGAGAGAAAATCAAAAGCAGTTTCTGCTTTACTTTATACACCTTGCCGAACTTAGTATTCGCTTGTCCGCCACAGGAGCGACAAGCATCGCCGCATCCGATCAGGAAAAAGACTTTGCGGAAAGGCTCAATAAACTTTGTGATGTATCTCAACTGGAGGCCATTTCCTCTGAACTAGATAAAGCTATCTATTACATCGAAAGAAATGCTAATGCTAAAATGTTGTTTTCGGCCCTGGGTATAAAATTATTCCATATCATTCGGAACAGGGTAGTCCCCGAAATACGATAAATAAACTATGCCTTTATTTTCTTATTTTTGAGAATCGGGGGAAAGGTTTGTGCGATAAGATGTGCGCCGAGGGAAGAAAAGATTAGATTTCAGAACCGAATCACTAACATATCTTTTTGAATATAAAGATGTTACAAGATAAACGACTTGTTATACCCGGAATTTTCATTACAACTAATTTAATTCGGGTAGTTGGTGAACACATTCTCCTCTGATCTTTGCTCTCCATTTTTAAGTCAACCGGTGGCCCGTGGTCATCAAATGATAATTGAATTTCTAAATTATGAGTTGTACCAGTTGTGGAACAGGGAAACCGAACGGATGTAAAAGCAATGGTGGCTGCAGCAGTGGCGGGTGCAATCGTATGAATGTGCATGACTGGCTGGCTAATCTTCCCCTCAGCGACCCCAATGCGGAGTGTAAAGTAGTGGAGGTCACTTTTAACAACGGCAGCAGAAAAGATTTTTACCGGAATCCTAGTCTTCAACATTTTTTTAAAGGGGATCTTATTGTGGTGGAAGGCATTAGCGGTTTTGATGTAGGGACGGTAAATCTTAGTGGAGAACTCGTAAGACTTCAGCTGAAAAAGAAAGGGGTAAAAGAGGATAGTGCAGATATCAAAAAAATCCTTCGAAGGGCTAATGATGTCGATATTCAGAAATGGAAAGAGAATAAGGAGAAAGAAAAGCCCTCTCTGACGCGGGCGCGCGCCATCATCATTCAGATGAAGCTGGATATGAAACTGATTGAAGTGGAATATCAGGCCGATGGAAGAAAGGCCACTTTTTATTACACGGCTGAAGATCGGGTTGATTTCAGAGAGCTGATTAAAGTATATGCTTCCGAGTTCAAAGTAAAGGTGGAAATGAAACAGATCGGTATTCGTCAGGAGGCCGCTAAGATCGGTGGAATTGGAAGTTGTGGCAGAGAACTATGTTGCAGCACCTGGCTTACTGATTTTAAAAGCGTCAACACTACGGCCGCCCGTTATCAAAACCTATCTATTAATCAGGTTAAGTTGAGTGGGCAATGCGGTCGACTCAAGTGTTGTCTGAATTATGAATTAGATACGTATCTGGACGCGCTTCAGCATTTCCCCAATCATGCCGATATTCTTGAATTAAGCCGGGGTACCGCATCGCTTGTAAAAAAAGATATTTTTAAAAATCTGATGTGGTATGTTTTGCCCGATAGTAATAAACAATACCCCGTTCAGATAGATCGCGTGAAGGAGATCAAAGCACTCAACGCAAAAGGTCAGCGACCCGATGAACTCGGTGCAGTAGAATTGGCTCCCGCTAAAGCAGAAGAAAAAGAAATGGCACACGTTGAGCTGGTTGGACAGATCAGCTTAAGAACCCTGGAGAGGAATAGCAAGAGAAGAAGAGACCGCGAATTTCAACAAAAAAGAAATGCTCAGCAGCCACAGCGGCCAGCACAGGGTAGAGGAAATGAACAAAGAGGAAGCAGACCACCCCAACAAGGCCGACCCAATCAGCAACAACCCAATCGCCCTAATCAGCCTAATCAACGGCCGCCAAGAGACAAGAAGTCGCAATAGAAAGAACGTTGTTGGTTGATGCTTTTTAATGGTTCGTGTCCTCACGAACCATTGAGGTGTGACACGAACCATTGATGGTGGACGCGAACCATTCGAGAAAGACAGATAATTTAGGAACAGCTCCGCAAGAGCGATATAATATTAGCACATTATTCACCCAACAATCCATCAGCCCCATTAGGGCGACACGATATATTGAGTTGATAACGGGTTTTTAAAGTTTATAAAGAGGAGATCATATAACGACAACTTTTAGGTTTACCCTTTGAGTTTTAACATCACCAACAGCCAACCGAGAACAGACAACGGTTAACGTTTCCCAAACATCAACGCTTTCACTTTCTCCTTATCCTCCTTCTCTTTCTGTAAATCGAACATCGTTCCGAAAACTCGATCCCATAATGTAGTGCTAACGCCAAAACCCTTTTCCTCTTCTTTATAATGATGCAAATGATGGTTTCTCCACAATGGTTTCATCCATTTAAAAGGAGGATTCCAAGCATGAATAGCATAATGCATGGATGCATACAATAAATATCCAAATATGAATCCCGGAAAAAAGACAAAGGCAAACTTTTTCATAATCAAAAACATGAGCCCGAACAGAAGAGATGAGATAAGAAGACTCGGAAGCGGCGGCATGAACAAGCGCTCCTTGTCTCTTGGATATTCATGATGGTTTCCGTGTAGTATATAAACAAGTCTTTTTGTTTTTTCGCCCTCCGATATCCAATGAAAAATAAAGCGGTGTGCTATATATTCAAAAAAGGTCCAAAAAAACATTCCTGCAAACAAAACCCAAAAAGCCTGCGAGGAACGTATCCCAAACACATTGATTGCATAATAAGGAAAACCTATAATAATAGGTGTGTACATTCCCCAGATAAAAAGCGGATGGGTTTTGGTAAACAATTCTAGATAGGGGTTCTTAAAGATCTGCGCCTGTCCTTTATTATATATTTTTTCAAACTTCATAGAAAAGGATATGATAAAGTTTTTTCAAAAAAATTAAAGTTGATTCCATACGGATTGGGTAAATGCCTCCAAATCCGGATCCCGTGCACCCATCATCAACAAAACAGAACCTTCCGTAAGATGAGGACGCATCACGTTCAACAACTCTTTTCTATCCTCCACAAAATATGCACGCACCCCCTTGCCCGAAAGAACATCGATCAGGTCTTTCGCTGATATATCTTTTACGGCTGTTCCTCCCGCATAGTAAATTTCACTCATCCAGATCTCATCGTCGGCGCGCAACACTTTACTAAACTCTTCTATAAAATCATTTTTTAAAAATTTCGTTGGTCCGTAACCGTGTGGTTGAAACCAGGCAATGACTTTATGTGAAACAGGCTGACAGGCAGCGATAGCGGCAGCGCATTTAGCCGGGTTGTGTGCATAATCATCCACCACCCAAATCCCCTTTTTACATCCCAAGACCTGATGTCTTCTGTAAATGCCTTCATAATGACGCAAAGCCTCCGCAGCATGCATTAATGAAACGCCCACAAGATGGGCAACCGTAGTTGCCGCCAAAGCGTTCTCCATGTTGTGTTTTCCAGGAGATTGTAATGAAAACGCAACCTCGTTGATCAACAAAGTTGAGCAAAAACCTTCTTGCTTATAGTTTGTTGCGTGATAAGCAGACTGGTCGTTTTCGTCAATGGAAAAATTCCAACTATTATTAACTGAAAGAGCTTTAGATAGAGGATGTGATGCATTCACAACAAAAAACCCGCTTGTGTTTTTTTTAAAAGTTTCGAACAGGTCTATCAACAGATCGATCTCCTGATGATCTTTATCAATATTCAACAACACGCCTATCTCGGGCTTGTATTGCACAATAGAACCGTCGCTTTCATCAGCTTCAATGACCAGCCATTCGCCCTTACCAACTGCCGCATTGCCAATTTTCCCTTTTTTGATCAATCGGGTAAGACCCGCCCCGCTAATAATACCGGGCTCCAAACCCGCGTGAGACAGAATCTCATAGATCATGGCTACGGTCGTTGATTTTCCCGATGTACCTCCAACCGCAATCGTTTTTTTACTTTCCGCAATCATAGCCAATATTGCTGATCGGCGAAGAATAGGGATGCCCAGCTGTTTTGCTTTCACCACTTCAGGCACCGTGTCTTCTATGGCGGTAGACACAACAATCAGGTCGGTTTGATTTGTAATTCCCGATCCGTCTTGCGGAAAACATGTTATACCTTCAGATTCAAGTTTTATTTGTGTGTCATTGGTTACTCCCGTTTGAAATTGCCGGTCACTTCCGCTCACTTGTTTGCCGACGCCGTTAAGATATTGAGCAAGCGCACTCATACCAGTACCCGCTATGCCAATAAAAAAAGGAGATTGAAAATCAACAATGCTTTGAATCATGTAACAAAAGTAAATGAATAAATGAGTTTAACTGGCAGGTAGATTATATACCTTTGGAATAATTAATAAGAGTGAATGGTTGTCGGTCTCGCCTAATGGCGAGACGGTTGTCGAGTTGTCTTTGTTGTCAGATTGTCTGAAATCACGACACCTTGATAACGTCCCGAAAACTTTCGGGACTGATAACATGACAACCTTTTTTGAAAGTAGCAATAAATTTTTCGACTAAACTTTAAATAAATGAAGCTTATATCATACTTATACGAAGAACATGATTATCTCGGTGTATTGATAGATGGTAAAATATACAGCATGGATCAGTTGCACCCCGATCTTCCAAACAACATGTCGATGTTTCTGAATTATTGGGACGAATTCTTACCGGCTGCCCTGTCGGGACTAGATGCTATTAAAGAGGGGAAATTATTACCGAGTCGTGCCCTGGATATTTCTCAGGTTCAACTGCTGGCTCCTGTACCCCACCCTACATCCTGCAGAGACGGCTATGCCTTTCGTCAGCATGTGGCGGCGGCAAGAAGAAATCGCAAAGCGGATATGATTCCTGAATTCGATCAGTATCCCATATTTTACTTTACAAATCATAACAGTATTGTAGGGCCGGGAAAGGTTCGTTGTATGCCGGATCATTTTGAATAACTCGATTTTGAGTTGGAAGTGGCGATTGTTATATGTAAACACGGAAGAAACATAAGGGCTGAAGATGCGGATCAATACATAGGCGGCCTTATGATTATGAATGATTTGAGTGCGAGAAGATTACAAATGGAAGAAATGCTTCTCAATCTGGGGCCTGCGAAAGGAAAAGATTTTGCAACAGCTATTGGTCCACAACTCATAACACTAGATGAACTAGAGCCCTATGAAATTCCGGCCAAAGAAAATCATGTTGGTAAAAGCTGGAACCTTACCATGCTTTGTCGCGTGAATGGAATAGAAGTAAGCAGAGGAAACGTAGGAGATATGGACTGGACTTTTGCAGAAATCATTGAGCGAGCATCCTATGGGGTAGATCTCTATCCAGGCGATGTGATTGGAAGTGGTACCGTGGGTACAGGTTGCTTTCTGGAATTAAACGGAACAGGAAAACTAAACGATTCCAACTATCAGGAACAGTGGCTGAAAGAAGGAGATGTTGTAGAACTGGAAGTGGATGGATTGGGTGTATTAAGCAATACGATCGTAAAAGAGGAGGATGATTTTTCGATTTTGAAAAGAAAGAAAGGAATTTTAAATTAAAATTGTAAAATATTCCTAACTGGAATAAAATTTGATAATCCTTTTGTATACTAAGGCGCAAATAATAGGATAATAAATTGTGCGTGGGCCAGACAGAACGTGCGGAGCGGTTTCGTTTTTCGTCGTTCGTTTTTCGTCTTTCGAACAACGATTCTTAGGAATGACAAAGAAATAGCGTAGCATTCAATGTGGCAAAAAAACAATAATAAATATCACATTAAAGTAACAGAAAAACTTTACAGGTGAGTAACACGTAGGCACAGGTCTGGAGACCTGCACCAGTATAAGAATGTTTTATCGATTTTGAAAAGAAAGAAAAATATATAATTTTCTCATGTTCATAGACCTGTCCCAACTTAGTCCCGCTCAAAAACAACAATGGTTACAACATGCGGTTGCGCCCCGTCCCATTGCTTTAGCCTCTACGGTAGATAAATGCGGCAATGTAAATCTGAGTCCATTTAGTTTTTTCAATTTGTTTTCCTCCAACCCACCTATTGTTGTTTTCTCTCCGGCAAGAAGAGTACGGGATAATTCAACCAAACACACGCTTGAGAATGTATTAGAGATTCCCGAGGTTGTCATAAATATTGTAGATTATGATATGGTACAACAAACATCGTTAAGCAGCTGTGAGTATCCTAAGTCGGTCAATGAATTTTTGAAAGCAGGATTAACGATGGAGCCGGCCAACCTTATACAGCCACCCATGGTCAAAGAAAGCAAAATCAAGCTTGAGTGTAAGGTGGTGGAAGTAAAATCTTTAGGCACAGAGGGTGGCGCGGGAAATTTGGTTATCTGTGAGGTGTTGCGAATGCATATTGATCCTGAAATATTAAATGATGAAGGAAATATGATCGACCAACACAAAATTCACCAGGTAGCACGACTGGGTGGCGACTGGTATTGCAGCGTAGGATCCGATAATCTTTTCTTAGTAGAAAAACCTAATGTAAAGCTTGGTATTGGTATGGATGCGCTACCCGAACATATTCGCTTAAGCAACATACTTACCGGGAATCATTTAGGTCAGCTTGCTAACATACATGAATACCCGAAAGTGGATCCGGCTTTTGAAGATGACCGACTCAGACAGATCGTCCAGTATTATTCAATAAATCCAGATGAAATGGACAAAGAGCTTCAGCGCTATGCCAAAGCTTTGCTTGATGATGGAAAGGTGTCTGCCGCATGGCAAGTTTTACTGGCCGGAAGCGCCCCTGCATAATTAAAGTATACAAAGTAATGCCTCAGCCACAAGCATGGTTTAAAATTTTTTCAATCGTAAGTCTGCGGTATTTTATCGTGGCAGGAATTTTTTTTTGGATCTGGTATGTATGGAAAGGTAAAAAATGGTTGCCCAAAAAAATTCAGCAAAAACTTCCATCAAGCAATGATTATAAAAGGGAGATTCTTTATTCGTGTATAACCATATTGATATTCACAGCAATTCCCTGGTTTATTTTAGGAAATCCTGCTATCAAAAAACATACACAGTGGTATGATGATATTCATGTGCATGGATATGTTTATTTCTGGCTGGCCTTTCCGATTATGCTTGTGATACACGACACCTATTTTTATTTTACACACCGCATGATGCACCATCCTAAATTATTTCGTCTTTTTCATCTCGTTCATCACAAGAGCACCAATCCTTCTCCATGGGCAGCCTTTGCTTTTCATCCACTCGAAGCTGTTGTGGAAGCCGGTATCCTTGTTCTTTTTTTATTTGCCATTCCTGTGATGAAGGCGCATCTTTTTTTCTTTTTCCTCTTTATGATGTTATACAATGTATATGGGCATCTTGGATGGGAAATCTATCCGAGAAATTTTCACAGAACAATTATTGGTAAATGGATCAACACCTCGGTCAACCACAATCAGCACCATCAGTATTTCAAAGGCAACTACGGGCTGTACTTTTTGTTTTGGGATCGCCTATTAGGAACGATTCGATCTGATTATGATAATGCATTTGACAAGCTGGACGAAAGAAGAACAATAATAAACCAAGCCAAATGACTTTGCCTCTTATTAGTTTTTCCCGCCGAATGCTTTTTTCAGAATATCCGTAGTGCGACTAACAGGGTCTTTCCGAATGGTAGACTCTTCCTTTAAAACCTGATCAAACAAAGCATCTATGGCTTTACCCACCACATAAGAAGTAAGGTCGGGGTTGAGTTTGTTTTTATTAAAGGGTATTTTATTGTATCCGTTTATTATGTCGCCGTAATATTGAGTGGCCTGTGTTTTATTCAAAGATGATTTCACTACAGGGGTGAAG
>JBKCGY010000222.1:0-6577 GCA_046303015.1 Bacteroidota bacterium
CTGAAGCGCTTTATCCTGATCACGATCATTGTAAAAGGAATTAACTACAGCTTCCAGGGCATTGGTAGTTTTGCCCATGGCAGAAATGACAACAAATATTTTTTCGTCTTTAAATTGGTCCAGGATATTTCCTACATTACGGATATTGGGGACGGTACTGACACTGGCGCCTCCGAATTTAAATACCTGCATGCAATCGGGTTTATTTTGAAGGCAAATATATGCTGAGAATATCTATCATCCATTAAACCTTGGGTTGGTTAAGTTTGTCAAAGCAATTTTTAAATAACTTTACTTATGTTAATTAAATGCAGATTCTTCATTCTCTTTTCAGTCATAATCTTAAAAATCCATGCACAACCGCTGTATTTCCCTCCATTAACTGGCAGTACATGGACAACAATTTCTCCTCAATCATTGAATTGGTGCCAAAACAGAATAGATAGTCTTAATAAATTTTTAGGAGACAACAATACCAAAGCCTTTATTCTACTCAAAGATGGTAAAATTGTTTTGGAGCAATACTTTGGTACGCATACGGCAACCTCGGCCTGGCAATGGGCTTCGGCGGGAAAAACCATTACGGCCTTTATGATAGGGATTGCGCAACAGGAAAACAAACTATCCATCAATGATAAATCATCGAAGTACCTGGGACAAGGTTGGACAAGCTGCACACCTGAACAAGAAGATAAGATTACCATACGGAATCAGTTGACCATGACATCCGGATTGGATGATGGGGTGCCGGATCACTATTGTACTTTAAAATCATGCTTATTATATAAAGCCGATGCGGGAACCCGATGGGCTTACCATAATGGCCCCTATACTTTGCTTGACAGTGTGATGGAGGTAGCTACGGGTACAACATTGAATAGTTACACCACACAAAAATTAAAAACACCCACCGGAATGACGGGCAATTTTTTTAAGGTTGGGTATAATAATGTTTATTTCAGCACAGCGAGAAGTATGGCAAGATTTGGTTTATTGATGCTCAACAAAGGCAACTGGAATGGAACGCCTGTAATGACAGATGCAACTTATTTTAACCAGATGATCAATACTTCTCAGACAATCAATCAATCCTATGGTTATTTGTGGTGGCTTAACGGAAAATCTTCCTATATGCTTCCGGGTTCTCAATTTGTATTTAATGGGTTTATGACGCCTAATGCACCGGCAGATACATATTCGGCAATGGGTAGGGACGGACAGTTCCTGAATGTGGTACCCAGCCAGAATTTAGTTTGGGTAAGGATGGGAGAGGCGCCCGATGGTTCCTTGGTGCCGTATCAGCTGAATGACGCAATCTGGCGATATGTAAATGAACTCGGATGTACTTCTACTAACATTAGCAACATAAACGCATCGAATACTTTTGTTAATATATTTCCTAATCCGGCATCTGATTATTTACAAATACAATCTGAAAAAACGATCTCAAAGCTGGAGATTTATACTATGCATGGCCACTTATTAAGATCTTTTGAAATGCGCAGTAAAATTGGTAAACTATCCCTTACAGATTTACCTTCAGGGCAATATTTACTCAAGGTTCAGGATGCCCCAGGCTATCGAATGGTAAGATTCACCAAACGATAATTCCACACTCTTACTGCATTATTGTCAGGCGTTTTAAGGCAATTTTGAAAATTTGTCAATGAATGTGTATTGGTTCGTGAAGACACGAACCAATGAGTAGGAACCAATGGGATGGGGGGGCATGAACTAAGAATATGATAAATGAACACTGATCAACACAATACCCGGGTTCGTGTCTTCACGAACCCTTTACATCCACCTCTTCTGACAAAATTTCACTCTTTTTACCCATGGCACTATGATTGATATTTATATCTCAAATAAAACTCCGTAACATGGGAAAGATCATAGGAATCGACTTAGGAACTACCAACAGCTGCGTTTCCGTAATGGAAGGTGCTGAGCCGGTTGTAATCGCCAACGATGAAGGACGTCGTACCACCCCCAGTGTGGTCGCATTTTTAAAAAATGGGGAAAGAAAAGTAGGTGATCCTGCCAAACGTCAGGCCATCACCAATCCTATTAATACCATTAACTCCGTAAAAAGATTTATGGGTCGTCGCTTTGATGAGGTGGGAGCTGAAATCCAACACTGGAGCTACAAAGTAGTTCAAGGTGAAAATAATACCATTCGTATTGATATCGACGGCCGTCTTTATACTCCTCAGGAGATTTCTGCTATGGTATTGCAGAAAATGAAAAAAACAGCCGAAGATTATCTCGGACATGAAGTAACGGAAGCGGTTATCACCGTTCCGGCCTATTTCAACGATGCGCAACGTCAGGCTACCAAAGAGGCCGGTGAGATTGCAGGATTGACCGTAAAGCGTATCGTTAACGAGCCTACAGCAGCGGCACTTGCTTTTGGATTGGATAAAAAGAATAAAGATCAAAAGATAGCCGTATTTGATTTGGGTGGTGGTACTTTTGATATCTCTGTGCTTGAATTAGGCGATGGCGTTTTCGAAGTAAAATCTACCAATGGTGATACGCATCTTGGTGGTGATGATTTTGATAAAGTCATTATCGACTGGTTAGCAGATGAATTTAAGTCGCCGGAGAATATGGATCTGCGTAAAGATCCGATGGCGTTACAGCGCTTGAAAGAAGCAGCAGAAAAAGCAAAGATTGAATTGAGTTCTTCTTCCGAAACAGAAATCAATCTTCCTTATATCACTGCCGTGGATGGTGTTCCCAAACACTTGGTATTAAAATTAACACGTGCCAAATTTGAGCAACTGGCTGATAATCTTTTTGCCCGTTGTTTAAGACCTTGCGAACAAGCATTGAAAGATGCCGGAATGAATGCATCTGAAATTGATGAAGTGATTTTAGTTGGTGGAAGCAGTCGCATCCCTAAAGTGCAGGAAATCGTTGAAAAGTTCTTCGGTAAAAAACCCAACAGAGGGGTAAATCCGGATGAAGTGGTAGCGATCGGTGCAGGCATACAGGGAGCTGTATTGACAGGCGAAGTGAAAGACGTATTGTTGCTCGATGTAACTCCATTGAGTCTGGGTATCGAAACCATGGGTGGCGTAATGACAACTCTGATTTCCAGCAATACTACGATCCCTTCCAAAAAATCGGAAGTCTTCAGTACTGCTGCTGATAATCAGCCCGGCGTACAGATCCATGTATTGCAGGGAGAGAGACCCATGGCAAAAGATAATAAGAGTTTAGGCGTGTTTAATCTCGATGGTATTCCTCCAGCTCCACGAGGAGTACCGCAAATTGAAGTGACTTTTGATATTGATGCCAATGGTATCCTGCACGTAAGTGCAAAAGATAAAGGCACTGGTAAAGAGCAGAAAATCCGTATTGAAGCAGGAAGTGGTCTAAGCAAAGAGGAGATTGAAAGAATGAAAAACGAAGCAAAGGCCAATGAAGCGACTGATAAAGCTGAAAAAGAAAAAGTAGAGAAGATTAATACGGCAGACAGTTTGATCTTCCAGACAGAGAAGCAATTGAAAGAGTTTGGAGATAAAGTAAGTGCTGATAAAAAAGCTCCTATCGAAGCTGCGCTTACGAAATTGAAAGAAGCCCATAAAGCACAGGATCTGGTAAGCATTGATGCGGCTATGAATGAACTGAATGCTGCATGGACGGCTGCCAGCGAAGAGATTTATAAAGCTTCTCAGGATGCCGGCGGAGCTCAAGCAGGAGGTGATGCAAGTGCGCAGAGTGGAAGCGGGCAATCTGCTTCCGACAATGTGGAAGATGCCCAGTTTGAAGAAGTCAAATAAGCAATAGGTTCCAAAAGAAAAGGTGCTGTACAAACAGCACCTTTTTTATTTTTAGTTGGTAATACGAGATTAAATTAAATCCATAGCCTTTACCAGATAATAGCAGATAAAGGGAAGGGTAGCCGTAATATAATTAGCCAAAGGAGAATAATACATTACAAAAAAAGCAGCTACCGACAATAAAAACAGAACCCAATAAAGAGCAGAAGATTTTTTCTTTGTTTGTTCCATTGAAAATATTTTTTGCGAAGTTAAGGCTGAAGCACAAAGCATCAAAATAAAATCGTTTTTCGTTTCTCGTTTTCGTTGGGTTATTCTTTTATTTTTGCACTTATGACACAGCAAACAAAAGATCAGATATTCAACCGAATTGAAACGGAGCTTAAAGCCGAGGGATTTCGTATCGTATCGTCCGATTTTACAAGGCCCTGGGGTGGTTTTTTTGTGATTGATGAAGAGCAGGCAGATATGTTCATTGCCAACTATTTTCCGACATACAAAAAAGAAGCATTGATGCTGGGGAATAAGTTAAGTCCCAAAATATTGGTGGTAGCACCTGGCCAAAGGCTTTCCTGGCAGTATCATTTCAGAAGAGCTGAAATATGGAGGGTAGTTGAGGGAGAAGTGGGGGTAGTAATGAGTGATACGGATGAAGAAAAGGAACTATTAACATATGAACCGGGCGATCTAATCATTTTATCGAAAGGCCAAAGACATCGGTTGGTAGGGTTAGAAGATTGGGGAGTATTAGCTGAAATATGGCAGCATACCGATCCTAAAAACCCTTCAGACGAAGAAGATATTGTGCGTTTGCAGGATGATTACGGTCGTTGAATTAATCAGTTATTTCAATTTTGAATAAGGGTTATTATTTAGTCACCCAAACTAGAGGCTCAAATCATTGTACTGTTTTATATCTCAATGTAAATTTGTATTGTCAAACGTTAGTAACAAAATCCTTTATCTCTGAAACCATTTTTTACAATATCCAATCCTAAACAAAAACCAGGCTTCCTTATCCGTTGAAAAACCTAAAACCAAAGAAAAGATTCGTGAAGTCCAAATAAAAAACCCGGAAATTATTCCGGGTTTTTTATTATAGTGAACAGAGCATATTCTGAAATAAAAAATCCCGCTCAAAAGCGGGATTTTTGTACCACGTACGGGATTCGAACCCGTGATTTCTCCGTGAAAGGGAGACGTCTTAACCCCTTGACCAACGCGGCATTGATTTGGGATTGCAAAGATAGACAGAGGAATCATTTTAACCAAAAAAACATATTGATTAATCGTATGTGAGGCAAAATATGGCACTAATGTTTGTTTTTATGAACGACTTTCCTATAAAAAAATATACAAGGTTAGGGTAGAAATACATGATCAGGAAGTACATTTGCAGCGCTTTTCAAATTATTTATTTTCAAATCCAACAAACATGAACAAAGTTAAAGTAGCCATCAATGGTTTCGGAAGAATTGGTCGACTGGTTTTTCGTCAAATCTATAAAATGGAAGGGATTGATGTCGTTGCCATCAATGACCTTACTTCACCTAAAGTACTGGCTCACTTGTTAAAATACGATACTGCACAAGGTAGATTTTCGGAAGAAGTTACAGCTACTGAAAATGCTATTGTTGTGAATGGAGATACCATCAATATTTATGCACAAAAAGATCCTTCTCAAATTCCCTGGAAACAACACGAAGTAGATGTTGTGTTGGAATGTACCGGTTTCTTTACTGATAAAGCAAAAGCAGAATCTCATCTTGCTGCGGGTGCTAAAAAAGTAGTTATATCTGCACCGGCTACCGGAGATCTCAAAACAATTGTATTTAATGTTAATCATAACACTTTAGACGGTAGTGAAACAGTAATCAGTTGTGCTTCTTGTACCACCAACTGCCTGGCTCCAATGGCTCAGGTACTGGAAGAAAAATTTGTTATCCTTAATGGCTTGATGACAACCGTTCATGCTTATACCAATGATCAGAATACACAGGATGCTCCTCATCCTAAAGGAGATCTTCGTCGTGCCAGAGCCGCTGCTCAAAATATTGTTCCTAACAGCACTGGTGCTGCTAAAGCTATTGGTCTTGTATTGCCTTCATTAAAAGGGAAGCTGGATGGCAGTGCACAACGTGTTCCTACCTTAACAGGCTCTCTTACTGAATTAACTGCTGTACTTGGTAAAAAGGTCACAGTAGAAGAAGTAAATGCAGCAATGAAATCAGCTGCCAATGAAAGTTTTGGATATACGGAAGATGAAATTGTAAGCAGCGACATTATTGGCACTTCTTATGGATCATTATTTGATGCTACTCAAACGCGCGTGCAAACGGTAGGAGATACACAATTGGTTCGTACGGTAAGTTGGTATGATAATGAGATGAGCTATGTAAGTCAGTTGGTAAGAACGCTTCATTATTTTGCAAAGCTGATAAAGTAATATTTTAACTCAACGCTAAAAAGTCAAAACCTACAACTTATGGGTTTTGACTTTTTTCTTTTGAGTGAATAACGGGATGTAGCGCAGCCCGATAGTGCGCTTCGTTCGGGACGAAGAGGCCGCTGGTTCGAATCCAGTCATCCCGACAGAACAATCAAGAGCCTTGGCATTGCCAGGGCTTTTTTAGTTTTGCATATGGAGCTTGCTCCAATATGCAAAACTAAAAAAGCCCTCATCCCGCATAGCGGGAAAAGCTATTGAATTCTCGTTTTTCGTAATACATTTCTAAAGACAACGAAAAAATTTAATTAGGCAGCTTTTTTTGAAACAGTCTTTTTGG
>JBKCGY010000223.1:0-7521 GCA_046303015.1 Bacteroidota bacterium
TATCAATCGCATGGCCCCGATGCCAATGCCGAAATTATTCGCAGGCCGGCGACTGTATCTATGTAACCCCAACACCACATAATCATAATGATTCGACAACATATCAATCATCGAAGGAACATTGCCTGCATCATGCTGATACGAATAAAAAAAAATATCTGCATCATAAAGGCGACTCATCTCTCGGCAAAAGGTATTGAGCGTATCCGTTCCGAATGCCACATAAGCAATCTTAACGGGCTTTTGTTTTGAGGTAGCCAGAAAGGCCAGCGCTGTTGTACTAAGCGGTAATACATTATTTTCATTACGCAATAACGTAATGCTATGTGTGGCAATCTCTTTGGTTAAGTTTGGCGTTTCCTGATTGAGATCCTTAACTAAATTGTTTGTATCAATAGTTGATTGTTGATGCAGTCCTAACTCATATTTGGCAGCCAGTATTTTTTTAACACGTGTATTGAAATCTTTGCGTTTAATCTTTCCCCAAAAAATGGCCTTTTTGATTTTTTTTATTGTCGCAGGAATTTCGACCGGTAAACACAACATATCATTACCGGCCTGTAAAGCCTTTACCGATGCCTCCGCCCCCGGAAAATATTTCTGCACCCCTTTCATTTCAATAGCGTCTGTAAAAATTAATCCTTTAAAACCAAGTTCGTTTTTTAATAGTGAAGTCACATTGTTTTTGGAGATGGAAGTTGCAATATGCGGTGTGGCATCAATATCCGGAATGGCAAGATGTCCGACCATCGTACTACCCACACCCGCTTCAAATACCTGACGAAAAGGATAGAGTTCTAAGGTGTCTAATGAAGATCTCTTTTTTTGAATCAGTGGCAAATCATAATGACTGTCGGTTTCCGTATCTCCATGTCCGGGAAAATGTTTGGCACAGGCCATCACCCCCTGATCTTGCAAACCTTTAATCAATTGCTTGCCTAATAATGATACCCGATATTTATCTTCTCCAAAAGAACGGTCATTGATCACCGGATTGGATGGATTGTTATTGATATCTACCACAGGAGCATAATTCACCTGTATACCCAATCTCTTACATTGAACACCCAAAAGCTTTCCGTAACGATAGGAAAGACTTACGTCTGATACAGCACCCAGCATCAATTGTCTTGGTAAGTTTATCACACTGTCGAGCCGCATGCCTAATCCCCATTCACCATCTATCGTAATCATCAAAGGGGTTTGTGCCAATTGCTGATAAAAATTGGTGAGCTTGGCTTGTCGTAACGGTCCACCCTGAAAAAAACAAAGTCCGCCGACATTATACTTTTGTATTAACTCCGTTACTTCATCAATATGTTTCTTGCCGAGATTACTGTGTGCCCGAATGATCATGGTCTGCGCAATTCTCTGCTCTGTAGTTAGAGACTTAAAAACACTGTCTGCCCATCGCTTGGCCAACGCTGAGTTCTGGGAGTAAACAAGAAAGTGTTGTATAATTAAGGTAGTCAGTAATAACAATCTCTTCATACGGATGATCTATATATTAAATTGAAATTAAAGGTAAATTCTTTACCCCATAACCGGCAACTCAGAACCGACAACTTTTGGGTTTTGACTTTTTACTTTTGACTTAGCATAAGTACTGTAACTTTGAATGTTAAATTCAATGTTAGTGCCGGACAAGATTCATTTATTACCTGATCATATTGCCAACCAGATCGCTGCGGGTGAAGTGATACAAAGACCCGCCAGTGCCGTGAAAGAATTGCTGGAGAATGCGGTGGATGCGGGCGCTAGCAAAATTGATCTTATTATACAGGATGCTGGAAAGCAACTGGTGCAGATCATTGATAATGGGTCCGGTATGAGCACAACCGATGCGCGCATGGCTTTTGAAAGACATGCTACTTCAAAGATCAACTCCATCGATGATCTCTTCAAAATAAAAACCATGGGCTTTCGTGGTGAAGCCCTTGCCTCCATCGCCGCAGTGGCTCAGATTGAACTCAAAACGAAGCGGGCTGAAGACACAAGCGGCACCTTCATAGAAATAGAAAACAGTGTAGTAGAAAAGCAAGAGCCGATTGCTATTCCGGATGGAACCAGCATCGCGATGAAAAATCTTTTCTTTAATGTGCCGGCAAGAAGGAATTTCCTGAAAAGCAATGCCGCCGAAATGCGTCATATCATTGATGAATTCATCAGAGTCAGCATGGCTTATCCTGATCGATTTTTTTCGTTGACTGCAAATGGTCAGAAACAATTTCACTTAGATCCGGGTACCCTCAAACAAAGAATCATTCAGTTGCTCGGCAATACTTATCAGACAAAACTGGTAAGTGTATCTCAGCAAACCGACTATCTGAATATTTTCGGCTTCATCGGCAAACCCGAAACAGCCAAAAAAACCAGAGGCGATCAATATCTCTTCGTCAATAATCGATTTATCAAAAGTGCTTATCTGAATCACGCCATCGGCAGCGCATTTCAGGAGATGATATCGGAAGATAGTCACCCGGCCTATGTGCTGTTCCTCGAACTGGATCCGGCACAGATCGATATCAATGTTCATCCTACCAAACAGGAAATAAAATTTGAAGACGAGAAGATCATTTATGCTTTTGTGCAGGCAGCCGTAAAGCATGCCCTTGCTCAATTTAATATTACGCCCACACTCGACTTCGAACTGGATGCCGGCATACAACAGTTAGATGCGGTTTCAAAACCTTTTTCCGATCAGCAAAAAGCGGCGGCTTCGGCCTCGTCTATCTACAAAAGTTTCACGGAAAGAAATGCGGCCCATAAGATTGACCCCGGGGCCCGCAACGCCGTTGCGGGCTGGGGAGAGTTTTTCGAGGGCGGCCAAACACAAACAAAACCTTCAGCGGGTTTTCAATCCTTGTTTGCACAAGCAACAGAACCCCAAGATCAGTTGAATTATATCTTGTCTGATGATTACATACAGGTGAACCGAAGTTTCATCATAACGGAGGTGAATAGCCGATTACATGTTTTTCATCAGCAAAACACACATGAGACTATTTTATACCGCCGTTTTCTTCAGGAGTTGAACAATAATAACGCAGCTTCGCAACAAAGCCTCTTTCCGGTTACCCTCAATGTATCACCGCAAGACGCAGCCCTTCTACATGAGCTGTTGCCGGATCTTCAAAAGCTCGGATATATGATTGAGCCTTTTGGAGGCGATAGTTTTGTAGTGCGCGGTACCCCCGTCGATATGAATGAGGAGCAGATATCCGGCAATATAGAACTACTGCTTGAACAGTATAAACACTATCAGCCCGACATTCAAATTAATAAAACAGAAAAACTCATTCGTGCACTGGCCCGACAAAGAAGCATCAAGTTAGGACAAGCACTCAGTAAAGAGGAAATGAATGGAATGATAGTCGAACTGTTAAGTAATCCGGAACCTAAAATATCTCCCGGGGGAAAGCTAAATTTTTTTGAAATCAAAAACGATGATTTGTTGGCTCGCTTTGGAAAATAATCTCCCAGCATGAAAAGAATCAGGATCTGATCTCTTCAAAAATACCGGTCTCTTTATTCTTTCTTACATTATCCCAATGAAAATAACGACCATTCATAGCAACATAAACACCGGGCGGAAGCGTTTGTGCAAAGGCTAACGCACTACCTAAATTAAAAAGCCCATCACTACTCCCAAACTTAATAGGTATCATCGCACCGGTTAATACAATGGTTTTCGATTGATGAGAAAATGTTTGAGCAATCACAGCCGCTGTTTCAGCCATCGTATCTGTGCCATGCGTGATCACAATCTTCTCTTCTTCACAATGAATACACTGATGAACGATCAAGGCTCGGTCTTCTTCCGTCATCTCCAGACTGTCGATCATCATCAGCGTACGAATTTCAACGGGAACACGACAACGACCCATCTGTAAAAGGTCGTGTAAATGGGTATCTGTAAAATATAATTTACCGGTCAGCTCATTGTACTCCTTATCAAAGGTTCCGCCGGTTATGAATATGCGAACTGTCATTTTCTATGTGGCAAAATATCAGGTGGTTTTCAGAAGGGCGGCGCTTACCTTAAATCACTAGTCCGGCAGAATTAATGAAATTAACCAGTGCCGCACTGTTCTTCAAATTTAACTTCTTGAGAATGTTATGACGATGCACCTCTACAGTCTTCAGTGATATATTCAATTGTGTGGAGATTTCTTTAGACGAAAGTCCTTCCTTGATCAGCTTAATGATCTCCAACTCTCTGTTAGAAAGTGAATTTACTCCTGTATTAGAATCCTCCTCAAATGCCTGTTCCGAAAGAATGGTTTTAACCTCAGAGCAAATATATCTTCCGCCTTTATTCACTTCCACAATCGCTTCAAACATTTCATTTTGCGGTGAGTTTTTGGTTACATATCCGTGCGCACCCAGTTTCAATAATTTTTTTACATATGCTGGTTGCGAATGCATGGAAACGCCAATGATCTTGGTAGCAGGAGAATATTTTCTGATCTGTTGGGTGGCCTCTAATCCTGTGATAGGGGTCATATTAATATCAAGCAAAGCAATTTTTGGACGAAGTTTTTGAGCTGCTGCGATCGCTTCCTCTCCATTGCTGCATTGAGAAACAACTTGAAATCTAGGATCACTGTTGAGAATAAAACTCCATGTCTCGCGAATGAGTTTGTGATCATCAGCAATCAGAATAGTAATCTTGTCCATTCTTTATTGATTTATAGGTAAAACGACCTTTATTTTACTGCCTTTTCCCGGGGCAGATATGATATTGATAGATCCGCTTAGTAATTCAGCCCGACTTCTCATATTCTGAAGTCCCATTCCTTTTTTAATTGTTTCGGGATCAAAGCCCACTCCATCATCCCCGATAATCAATTCTATATTTCCTTCGTCAGAAAACAATTCTACAAAAACCTGTTTCGCTCCGGCATGTTTAATGATATTATTAATCTGCTCCTGAACGATCCTATACAAAGTTAGTTTAGAATTGGGAGATAACAACCGGTCAATTTCTTCGTCAGGATAGAATTCCAGTTCAATAACACTGGCCGCACGTATATTTTCAAAAAGATCGTGCATGGAAGCTATCAAACCTAGATCGGCTATGCTTGACGGCACCAGCGAACGGGATAAACTCCTCACTTCCTGAATGATCGAGTTAATGTTCTTAATACTGCGATCTACCAGCTCGTCGTCTGTTTTGGTTTTCAGAATATCTAAAAACAACTTGGTGCTGGTAAGCATCTGGCTGATATTATCGTGTAACTCTTTCCCAATATCTGCCCTTTCTTTTTCCTGTGCATCTACAGCTGCCTGTGCAAGCATTTTTTTTCGGTCCCACTCCTGACGGAGTAACTTCAACTCCAGCCTTCGCCTTTCTTCATCTTCCTCCTCTTTATCATATAAGGGAAAGCCCATCCATCGAAAAAAAGCAGAACCTTCAACAGCATTCACATCATACATACACTCCCAGCGCACCGGTTTATACCCCGTAAATAATGCGGTATGTCTCAGCACCACACTATATCCATTGCCCGGATCATTGATAGCGCTTTGGAGGGTATCATCAAGTTGTATTTTCTCCTCTGTAGTGGGTAAAAAAATATCTTTTTCAATATGCAGCCCCGACAATGATTTATGGATGCTATTCTTAAATAACATATTCGCATCCAATAACAAACCATTGCTATTGACAACAAGGTAAAAAAGTTGCCCTGAGTTGTTTAATGAGTGAGAAATTAAGTCTGACAAATCTTTGACAATAAAGGGTTAATCGACTAAATTTATGAAATCTTTTTTATTCGATGGGTAAAGCCGGGCTTTACGACTGCAAATTATGGGTTAATTGTTTAATTAAGCCTTTCAAAGCCCCCCTTAACCAAAAAATAAAAAAGATGCGAAATCAAACCAAAACCTGTGATCTCTATCTACCATACGCAGTTTTTCGAATCCCTTTGCAATCAGATTCCGATGGGCATAGGGGTGCTGCATAAGGCAAGCGCCTCCCTCATCTACATCAATTCCCTGGCAAAAGAACAATACCTGTGTCGCTTACCCATTTCGCTTTCTGAATTTATGATCACCAATCTGCTGATTCATGAGTCAGAAGCCATTCAGCTTGAAAATAATATTAAACTGGGCAAAAGGGTACGAAAAAGCCTGATTTCTGATTCTGAAAAGAGCAGTTGGGCACAATTGGTGGTAGAGCCTATGCATGATAACCATGAGTACGCTATCATGTATCTGTCCGACCTGAGCGCGGCTGCAAAAAGTGAAGAAATTCTACTCAAGGAGATCCAAAAATTTGAAGCACTCTTCAACCATGCCTCCATTGGTATCGTTCTGGTCAACCGCGAAGGCGGTATTGTTATGATCAACCCTTTCGCCAACAAACAATTCGGTTACACAAACAGCGAATTAATTGGGAAAAAAATTGAATTGCTCATTCCTCAGCGCTTTCAAAAAGCCCATACAGGCCATCGGGCCGGTTTTGAAAAAAAGCCGGAAAACAGAAGTATGGGTACCGGGCTCGATCTTTTTGGGCTACGAAAAGACGGAACCGAATTTCCGATACAGATCAGCCTGGGTCATTTTCATAATGAGGAAGGTGCTTTCACCCTGGCTTATGTTTTTGATGATACAGACAGAAAGAATAACGAGATCGCCTTATTGAAACAGCAGGAGCAGATGGTGTTGGTAAATAAGAAAATGAAAGAGCTGAATGAATTGCTCGAAGTTAAGGTGACAGAACGAACCCAGATGCTTCACGAAACAATGAAGGAACTGGAACTCTCGCGCGATAATCTGGAACAGGCACTCACAAAAGAAAAAGAACTGAATGATATGAAGAGTCGCTTTGTCTCTATGGCCTCGCCCGAGTTCCGCACCCCACTAAGCACCATCCTGTCATCGGTTACGCTGCTTTCAAAATACACACATACCGAAGAACAATCCAAGAGAGAAAAACATATTGAAAGAATCAAAGGGGCGGTTACCAACTTAACAGATATTCTAAATGAATTTTTATCACTGGGCAAAATCGAAGACGGTAAAGTTGAGCCCAAGTGGATGGCCTTTGATATCACAGAAGCCGTAAATGCCGTTATCCGCCAGATGGATCCGCTGCGAAAAACCGGACAACACATCAAACACAAGCATAATGGTCATGCAGAAGTAGTGCTTGACCCGGGCTTGCTAAAAAATATATTGATCAATCTCATCAGCAATGCAGTAAAGTTTTCCCCCGAAAACAGTACCATAGAAATCACAACTGAATCGAAGGAAATAGGACTCTCGCTGAGTGTACGGGATAAAGGAATCGGCATCTCAAAAGAAGATCAGGAGCATTTGTTTGAACGATTTTTCAGAGGAGCTAACGCAACGAATATTCAAGGCACAGGACTCGGTCTGCATATCGTAAGCCGATACATTCAGCTGATGAATGGCTCCATCCAATGTATGAGCACGCTTGAAGAAGGAACGACCTTTATTGTCGAGTTTCCACATAAAATACTGGCAGCAACCTAATATACAGGAAACCAAATC
>JBKCGY010000224.1:0-5796 GCA_046303015.1 Bacteroidota bacterium
GACAATATGAGGACGTAGTTGGGCCCCATCTTCTGCCAGCTGGCCCAATTGAATGTCGCTTCTTATTTCATAAATGAGTGAACCATCCTTCTCACTTTTCATTTTAAGAATTTCGCCATGCAAATGAAGAATCTTACCAGATCCACCTCTTTCATGTAAATCATCAATATTTTGCGTAATGATATGCACATCAAAATATGCTTCTAGGTCCGCCAGTCCAGTATGCGCTGCATTCGGTTCAGCCTCAAGCACATTCCTTCTGCGCATGTTATAAAAATCAAGAACGAGTTGAGGATTTCTTTTCCAGGCACGGGGTGTAGCCACGTCCTCAATATCAAACCCCTCCCATAAACCATCACTGTCGCGAAATGTTTTTAATCCGCTTTCGGCACTGATGCCTGCACCCGTAAGAACCACTAATTTCTTTTTCATGAATGAGTAAAATACGAAATATTATCAACTCATAAACTCGCCCGGACAACTAAGATAACCATGAGAACGTCTCGTCTTGCCTGAGACTAGACGAGACAGACACCTTGACAACTGTTTTATACTCCGCACGTTCTGTCTGACCGTCGCCAAATCAAAGGAAATAAATTATATTACATCGTTTATTTTCCCGTGAATATCTATATTTGACTATGCTTTCGAAGAAGACTCAATACGCATTTCAGGCTTTGTCGTATATGGCGCAGCAGAAAGGAAATCAGCCCATCCTTATTGCAGAAATTTCCAAAAAACGAAAAATCCCATTGAAATTCCTTGAGAACATATTGCTTACGTTACGCAAAGATGAAATCCTGGAAAGCAAGAAGGGAAAAGGCGGCGGATATTATTTTAAGATTCCCCCTGCTGAAATAACGCTCGCCCGTATCATACGGTTATTAGACGGAGCTATTGCACCTCTATCATGCGTGAGCATGCACTTCTATGAACGTTGTAAAAACTGCGATGAAAAACATTGTGGCTTACACGATATGATGATCAAAGTTCGTGACGCAAACCTGAAGATCCTTGAAAATAAATCAATAGCAGATATTGCCTGATCAGAATCAGCCTAATTTCTTTTTAAGATTTTCATCAATCGCATCCAGAAATTCCTGCGTGTAGAGATAATCTGTTCCATGGCTTACTTTATTGCCATGAATACATACAGCCAGATCTTTAGTCATCTTACCGCTTTCTACCGTTTCGATACAAACCTGTTCTAATGCATTACAAAAATCGATTAAAGACTGATTGCCATCAAGCTTTCCTCTGAAAGCCAGACCACGTGTCCAGGCAAAAATAGATGCAATAGGATTGGTAGAGGTGGGCTTACCTTTTTGATGATCGCGATAGTGACGGGTTACGGTACCATGTGCCGCTTCTGCTTCCATAGTCTTTCCGTCGGGTGTTATCAAAACAGAAGTCATTAGTCCTAACGAGCCAAATCCCTGTGCGACCGTATCACTTTGTACATCACCATCGTAATTTTTACAGGCCCATACAAAATTGCCATTCCATTTCAAGGCACTGGCAACCATATCATCGATCAGACGATGCTCGTAAGTAATGCCGGCAGTTTCGAAAGCTGATTTAAATTCATTTTGATAGATCTCTTCAAAAATATCCTTGAAGCGTCCATCATATTTTTTAAGAATGGTATTCTTGGTAGAAAGATACAATGGCCATTTTTTATTTAATGCCATATTGAAACAGCTACGCGCAAAACCTTTGATGCTCTCTTCTGTGTTATACATGGCCATCGCAACACCATCCCCTTTAAAGTTAAAAACTTCAAATGTTTGAGGCGCAGAACCATCCTCAGGCGTAAAGGTCATCGTCAGCTTGCCTTTCCCTTTAATGACTGTGTCTGTGGCACGATATTGATCCCCAAAAGCATGGCGCCCTACAATAATAGGAGCTGTCCAGTTGGTAACCAGACGAGGAATATTATTAATCACAATAGGCTCGCGAAATACTGTTCCATCTAAAATATTCCGAATGGTACCATTTGGACTCTTCCACATTTGCTTCAGTTTAAACTCCTCTACTCTCTGCTCATCCGGAGTAATGGTAGCACACTTAATGCCAACACCATACGCTTTGATGGCATTTGCAGCATCTATAGTAACCTGATCCCCCGTAGCATCACGATACTCAATTCCCAAGTCAAAATATTTTATATCAACATCAATATATGGAAGGATTAATTTTTCCTTGATAAAACGCCAGATAATGCGTGTCATTTCATCACCATCTAATTCTACTACCGGATTGGCTACCTTAATTTTTCCTGACATATAATTAATATTTAAATAAAGCCTGATTTTTTAAGGCTGCAAAGATAAGTCTCGAAACGGAAATCAAACCTTCAGATTTTTAAGCATATCTGTCGTCATTTTATCCAAATGATACGCCTCCTTCCATCCCCAGTCTCTTCGGGCAACCGTATCATCGATACTGTAAGGCCAGCTCTCTGCAATCTTCTGCCTGTAATCAGGCGTATATGTAATTGTAAAATCAGGTATATGTTGTTGGATAGATGCCGCCACTTCAGCAGGAGAGAAACTCATGGCCGCAATATTATAAGAAGTTCTTACGGATATATTCTCCGAAGGCGCTTCCATTAATTCCATTGTCGCCCGAATGGCATCGGGCATATACATCATCGGCAAAAACGTATCTGCGGCTAAACAACTCGTGAACTTTTTATGATGGATCGCTTCATGATAAATTTCTACGGCATAATCGGTGGTGCCGCCGCCCGGCGCCGACTTGTAAGAAATGAGTCCGGGATAACGTAAGCTTCGTACATCCACCCCATATCGCTGAAAATAATAATTACACCAAAATTCTCCGGCGTATTTACTGATACCATAGACTGTGGTAGGCTCAATGATGGTCTGCTGTGGACAAAATTCTTTGGGTGAAGTGGGTCCAAAAACTGCAATGGAAGATGGCCAATATACCTTTTGTAGCTTTTCTTCTCTCGCAATATCAAGCACATTTAAGAGTGCTGTCATATTGAGATTCCAGGCCAGATTAGGATTCTTTTCACCGGTAGCAGAAAGAATCGCCGCCAGTAAATAAATCTGTGTAATACCCTGACGAATCACCTGCACATGCAACATCTCTTTGTTCATCACATCCATACTCACATAAGGACCGGTACCGGTGAGCAAGGGATTTTCTTCACGAAGATCAGATGCGATCACATTGGCATTACCATATATTTTTCTTAACGCAAGGGTGAGCTCCACCCCTATCTGACCGGATGCTCCGATCACAAGGATCTTTTCTTTGGGCATATAAGACAAGCATTAATCGTTATATCAGGAGATCATCGGCAACAACGCCTCCAGATCTTCGGGTGTATCCACACAGTAGCTGTTATATTTAGTCGGCACGCACTGAATCGTAAAACCAGCCTGCAACCATCTCAGTTGCTCCAGTGATTCTGCTTTTTCGAGTGAAGCCAACGGCAATTTAGTCAGTTTCTCCAATACATCGGCACGATACGCATACATACCTACATGACGCCAGAAAGGATGATGCAAATACCACTCCTCTTTAGGCTTATTTTTTATATAAGGGATAACTGAGCGACTGAAATACATTGCTTCGCTTTTTTCATTCAACACCACTTTAACTTCTCCCTCACTCCATAATGTTTCTGCATCATCAACGCTTGCTATCTGTGTGGCCAATTCCACTTCCCCATCCAATAATACCTTAGCAAGTTCATCAATTTGTTCAGGCTCCAGCATCGGTTCATCGCCCTGAATGTTGATTACATATTTATAAGTCTGATCAAGTTTAGTGAGGGCTTCATAGCAACGATCGGTTCCACTTGGATGATCAAAAGATGTCATAACTACTTTTGCTCCCAGTAAAATAACATGATCATAGATGCGTGCATCATCGGTAGCTACAACAACATCAGATAATAACTTTGACTGTTGTGCTCTTTCCACCACCCGCTGAATCATCGTTTTTCCCTTGATGTCAACCAATGGTTTTCCGGGAAAACGCGAACTTTCATATCGTGCAGGGATTATACCAACGATCATATCTAATAATTATGAATGAGGCTGAATGACACCATCTTTATAAGTTAAAAACGGCGTTTCGATGGCATTGCGTACTTTAATAAAATCAAGATAGGCCTGACTGTATTCCATACGATGCTGAATCGTCAGATCGTAATTACCTGAATATTGCATGACCACTTCACTGATCTCGCGTACTGCATGATGGCCGCCTTCTTGTTGAGAGATATAATCAGCAAGCTGATGTTTTATGCAGAACGATTCAAAAGCAGGATTCCCAGCATGATGTACTAATAATCGTAATCCTGCTTTAGCCGCAAGGGAAAGATCTAATACATCATCATACACAAACAACACTTCTTCAGGTTTAAGATGATGGGTTTGACAAATATCATCCAAAGCCACTTCCTTATGTTTGATGCCGGCATAAACGGCATGTAAATTTTCACGCTGAGCCCATTTGTACGACAAGCGATTATGCTCACCGGAAATAACCGCACATATTGGCATTATATTTTTCTGCAGATGATAATGGAACCGCATCATATTGATGCCCATGGAATCGGTCTCGCTGTAAACACTGTGACCATCTATATTCTTTTCTCCATTGTTAAACACCCCGTCCCAGTCAAACAAAAAAGCCTTGATGCCGGATAATCGGGAAGAAAATTCCGTGGAATCAATCAATAATTTTCCGGGTGTATCGGGCATATTAACAGATAATAACGTGTTGTATTTGTTGAGCGCCTGTGAAACATCTCTTGGAAAACTCAAAATTCAAAAGGCAAAACCCAAAAGTTTAATGGTTTTGACCTTTGACTTTTGACTTTAATATGAGGTCTTTCGCTCAGGATGACGCTCATGAATTACGCCTTCAGGTCCTGAATATCGAGCATACCCACCGGTTTGCCATTATCAGTTACCATAATCGTATCAACATTCGTCTGACGGAACAACTGCTGCGCATCATTCAGTAAACGATCTGATTCAATACTGATGGGAGCTTTGTAATCAAATGACCCTAATTTTTTATCAAGCACACCCGAACCTTCCTGTTGAAGATGTCTGCGTAAATCACCATCTGTAAATACTCCTTTTACTTGTGTACCACCTTCTGTAACAACGATAGCACCAAATCCAAATTCGGTCATTTTAACAATGGCATCTTTTACATTGACACCTGCATCAACTACCGGATTTACTCCGTTGATGGCTTCACCTACGCGAACTGTCATCAGTTTAGTATCCTGTAAGAACTGAGCCGTGCCCAGATCCGTAAAATTATTTTCAGTTAATGTTTTCAATACTTTCAGCGGAACGGTGATCGTATGTACCCCAATATTGATTGCATTGCGCACGTGTTCGTTATGACGAACCGAACTGAACATAATTTTGGTATTATAACCATAGTAGTTCACCGCTTCAACACATTGTTGCACTAAAGTCAATGCATCATGTCCCTGATCTTGCAGTCGGCCTACCAGCGGACAAACATAGCTTGCGCCGGCATGCATCGCCATATAGGCCTGTTGTAAAGTATATACAAGGTGCACATTCACCAGTAATCCTTCTTTTCTCAGCATACTACATGCCTTCACTCCTTCCAGAGAAACCGGTATTTTAAAAACCGTCTTCGCAGGATCCAGTCCCAGGTCAAGCTGACGTTTGGCTTCTTTTACCACATCTTCTGCAGTATTTCCCAATGCTTCAATCTGAAGAACCGGTACCATTTTAGACAGCTTTACAATCATGCCGTCGATAT
>JBKCGY010000225.1:0-3430 GCA_046303015.1 Bacteroidota bacterium
GTAAAACCGGGTGTGAAGGCGGTTAAAAAGTAAAAAAATGGCAGACGTAAAAGCATTAGCCGAATCATTAGTGGCTTTAACTGTAAAAGAAGTACAGGAATTAGCCGATGTATTAAAAACTGAATATGGCATCGAGCCAGCAGCTGCTGCTGTAGTTGTTGCTGCAGGAGATGGCGGCGGAGCTGCTGCTGCTGAAGAGAAAACAGCCTTCGACGTAATCCTCAAAAACGGTGGCGCATCCAAACTGAATGTCGTTAAGATCGTTAAAGATCTGACTGGTTTAGGTCTGAAAGAAGCCAAAGAACTGGTTGATGGTGCTCCGAAGCCAGTGAAAGAAGGTGTTTCTAAAGCTGAGGCAGAAGATATCGCCAATAAGCTGAAAGAAGCAGGTGCTGAAGTGGAAATTGCTTAATCTTCAGATACAACTTTACAAAAAGGATCCGATTTATAGTGGACTTATTTATTTTATGATCATATAGTAAATTATTCTTTTTGTTAAGGCTGACTCAATGACACGGCTGAAGGAAAAGTACTGACTGAATATCTTCTCAAATTCCATACGATTATAATGATCAAATATATCTTTTCTGTTAGCCAGCATAGCCATAACCTTGGGATCCTCTTTGGGTACAAACTCTATGATTAATTCTTTTCCGATCCTGGCATATAGATCTGCAATTTTATCCAGGGGTACATTTTTGCCGATGGCAAGATGATGTATAAGTGCAAGCGCTAATACCAGATCAAATTCTTTTCTCTCCGTAAATGATAATTGTTCTTTATTGTCCCATCCCATCCCTCCGGATGGCTGTGTTAAGTCCAGGACAAAAGGGCTGATATTAGTTATCTTATTTTTTTGGATCTTTCCAAAAAGATTATCTATGCATACGCTGTCGCTATCTGCTGCAGCGACCCATGCTTCGGCTTTACATAATTCAGTTATTCCTCCATCATTGCAGCCTGCATCAAAAACAGTTTGATAGGGTATATTTTCAAGTAGTTGCTTGAGGGTTGTTTTCTTCTCTTGCAGATATTCTTTACTGAGGATGCTCTCTTCATAATAATGACTCCATTCCGAATTGGAAGGTTGATAGGAGAGTGAGCGAATACAGGTTTCTAAACTATCCAGAATCCTCTGAATTTTATGGGCACTGAAATTTTGTTTTTTACTTTCCGATTGAGTTTGTTTACGTTGCATTTTTGCCTGTAAAAAAACATGAAGTTGTATATGCATATTCCATCTGTTTTTCCAAGGCAGTAGTCTTGCGGTCTGCATAGATGAAATACCATTGGGATAAGCATGCATGATACGATGTGTTTCCATGCCACATTGGGAGGCAATCAACAGTGGATTTAGAAACATTTCACAAAACTGTCGATAGGCAATCCATGTGTTGCCTGTTTCATATATTTCAAAAGATAAATGATCGATCCATTGAAATCTCCCTTCTATAAACTGCAGATTAAGTGGTGTTGCGTCCTTTAAAATCATTCCGTTTTGTAAGGCCAGCCTGCAAAGAGAAATTGAAACGATCGCGGCCTCTTTCAGTTGTTCAAAACTCCATTCCCATGGATACGTGAAAAAAGGAATCTGTCTGGGTAATAATGTTTTGTAATGATTGATATCTTCCGGATGAAAAGCATCTGTTTCTTCAAAAGGAAGCAGTATTTTTTTTTCTATTGCTTCTTTAAATAGTCCATTCTTCACAGCATATTCATAGTGGGCTTTATAGGAAGGGCAGACAAGACGATAAAACTTGCCCCCCCTTTTAAAGATAAATCCCGCGGGATCTCTGAAAGATGCCGGATGAATATTAATCGGCAGACTCATGAATATCTTCCTTTGTTTTTTTGGAACTTCTTACAAAAAAACTTTTGATCCAGTTCCAGCCCGTCTTAAAGTAAAAAGCAACCCCTAATACCGCGGCAATTATTACTTGCACAAGATAACTGCCACTTCCAGGATCTATGTATATCAAGTACATTATAGATATTTTAAGTCTGTTTTGGGTGTAAGTGCAAGCAGCGTTTCATAAATCAACTGAATCGTATGCTCAATGTCTGACTTATGTAACATTTCTACAGTAGTATGCATATATCGAAGCGGAATACTGATCAATACCGATGGACAACCATCATTGGCATAGGCAAAAGAATCCGTGTCTGTTCCGGTACTTCTGCTGAGAGATCTCCACTGTACAGGGATCTTTTTCTTTTCTGCAACCTGTTCTACAAAATCGAGTAATTTATTGTGGATAGCCGGTGCCGTTGCAAGAGAAGGTCCTTTGCCACAGGCAATTTCCCCTTCAATGATCTTACTGATCATGGGAGTTGTTGTATCGTGTGTAACATCCGTAACGATGGCAATATTGGGCTTTATTCTTCTTGCGATCATTTCAGCACCGCGCAAACCAATCTCTTCCTGAACGGCATTGACGATGTATAAACCGTAGGGCAACTTTTTATTATTCTGTTTTAGTAATCGGGCCACCTCAGCAATCATAAATCCTCCGATACGGTTATCAAAAGCACGCGCTATATAATAGTCGTGTGCCAACTCATCAAATCCTTCTTCATAAGTAACTACACATCCGACTTTAATGCCTAATTGCTCTACTTCTTTTTTAGATCGTGCTCCACAATCAAGCCAGAGGTTTTCTGTTTTGGGTTGCGGCTCTTTAGCTTCCGGATTACTCATTCTGGTGTGAATGGCAGGCCATCCGAATACAGCTTTTACGATCCCTTTTTTCCCATGAATAAATACCCGTTTGGCCGGTGCGATTTGATGATCTACACCCCCATTTCTTTTCAGATAGATCAATCCATCTGCTGTAATATAATTGACAAACCAGCTGATCTCGTCAGCATGGGCTTCAATCACAACTTTAAACGGATGATCGGGATTGATGACACCTACGGCCGTGCCATAAGGATCTGTATAATGAGAATCAATATAAGGCTTCAGATAATTCAGCCATACTCTTTGTCCACTGGTTTCAAAACCAACTGGAGAATGGGTGTTATGATAATTTTTTAAAAATTCGAGGGAATTGTTGGTGAGGATCGATTTCTTTTTTGAGGATTTTGCCATATGTTGATGTTTAAAAAAAAATATCAGTATTTCGGTTTAGATATCGAAGTTAGGGGATTGCTATAGGAGTAGTGATTAATGTATCGCTCTTATTTCCTTTGCTGTCTTTTACCCAAAATTTAAATAAAGATGTATCTTTTCTTTGTGAGCATTGTGATCCGCCTATCAACGCATAACCCGGACATTGAATGGTTGAGAATTGGATTCGAAATTGTACTTTTTGAGTATTGCCGACCGGATATTCAGGGATTTTATAATCTAAATTTTTTAAGATAGAGTTGGCCGGGCAGGGGATTTGGGCAGCATCCACCTTTTGAATAAAAATACTATCTGTAACAT
>JBKCGY010000226.1:0-3387 GCA_046303015.1 Bacteroidota bacterium
TTCTTGTACATCCTAATTATTCAATAAATTTAACCACAAATATTTTCAACAAATTGAATTATTTTAAAGTACTTTTTTTAACGTCTGCTCTCCTTTCATACTTATCGATCAACTCTTATGGTCAGTTACTGAAAGATAAATATGAATTTACTCAACAGGATACCCTCAGAGGAACTATTAATGATAATAGAAAATGGTGGGATGTGGTCCACTATGCGCTGGAAGTTCAACCTGACTTCACAAATTTTACAATTAAGGGGATTAATAACATTACTTTTCGTGTAATTGATAAGATTTCTGATCGTATGCAGATTGATCTGCAGGAACCTATGATAATAGATAAGGTCTATTTTGATCAAGAAAAAGTTGCTTTTTATAATCATGGAAATGTATGGTATGTCCTTTTAAATACAAATCATCTTGCTCCAAAAAATCAACCCCAAAAGGACTCTCTGAATGCGCTGCACAAATTAGAAATTCATTTTCATGGAATACCTAAACCGGCATTGCATCCACCTTGGGATGGGGGTATTGTATGGAATAAAGATAAAAATGGAAATCCCTGGATAGGCACGGCCTGTCAGGGTTTAGGTGCCAGCAGCTGGTGGCCATGTAAAGATCATCAGAGCGATAAGCCCGACAGCGCATCCATCGAAGTAAGAATCCCTGACACTTTAATGAATATTTCCAATGGGAGACTTGCTTCAGTGATTAAACATAATGATCGGACACAGTCATGGAAATGGATTGTTTCCCGTCCTATCAATACGTATAACCTTACCATGAACATAGGCAAATATGCTCATTGGGCAGATACGTTACAGGGAGAAAAAGGATCGTTAAGTCTTGATTATTACGTGTTGGACTATGAAATTGAAAAAGCCAGGAAACAATTCGAACAGACCAAGCCTATGATTAAGGCATTTGAGAATTGGTTTGGTCCCTACCCCTTTTATGAAGATGGCTATAAGATTGTACAAACTTCGTATCTGGGGATGGAACATCAAAGCGCAATCGCTTACGGAAATAATTTTGAAAATGGTTATAATGGAAGAGATTTGAGTAAAACCGGACAGGGCTTAAAATGGGATTTTATTCTTATACATGAAAGTGGTCATGAATGGTTTGGAAATCATATTACTTCAAAAGATGTGGCAGATATGTGGATCCATGAAGGATTTACCAATTATTCAGAGTGTTTATATATGAACGATGTTTTTGGAACATCCGAAGCCAATGAGTACATTATTGGACTGAGAAAGAATGTTATGAATGATAAACCGGTTATTGGGCCTTATGGAGTAAATAAAGAAGGTAGTTCGGATATGTATTATAAAGCATCCAATATGCTGCATACAATCCGGCAGATCGTTAATAATGATTCTCTTTTCAGGAATGTTCTTAGGAAAATGAATCAACAGTTTTGTTATTCAACTACTACAACACAAGAAATTGAGGCCTTCCTGATAAGAGAAACGGGTAAACCGCTACAATCAATATTTGATCAATACCTCAGGTCCGTTACAATACCGATACTGGAATATTATTTTTTGGAAAAGAAAGGAGTTGTTGAATTGTATCTGCGTTGGCAGAATACTGTCGAAAACTTTTACATGCCGGTAAAAATTCCTGTTTCAAAAGAGGAAACAAAATGGGTTACACCTACAGCGGAGGGGATTTCTATTTCCGGAGTAAACCTGAGTTCCGATGATTTTAAATCATTACTGGATCCTAATTTTTATATTGAATATAAATTACGAAAACCATAACTTCGAAAAGATATGGGAGGAATCAGAAAACAGGCAATCACTTCAAGTGTCGTCATTTATATTGGCTTTCTTATCGGATTTATCAATACCTGGTTTTTCATAAAAAGCGGGGCCAATACATTTACCCCTGCTGAATATGGATTGACCCGATTATTTTTTGATGTAGGGGCGCTTATGTATGCTGTTTCGGCTATGGGCGTTATATCAGTTATGTATAAATTCTTTCCTTATTACCATCAGCACTTGTCTCCCCAAAAAATAGATCTCTATACCTGGTCATTATTAGTTGTTTTGATTGGATTTATATTTGTATTGCTTGGAGGCTTATGGTTTGAACCTATGATTGTTCGTAAATACAGTGAAAGGTCTGTTTTGTTTGTGGATTATTATCATTGGGTATTTGTATTTGCTTTTGGGATGCTAATGTTCAATGTTATGGAAGGTATTTCTTTAACTTATAAATCTTCGGTAACTCCTAATTTTCTTCGTGAAACCATTTTGAGGCTGGTAACATTTTTATTAATTATTTCATATTTATTTCATTGGATTGATTTTTCTCTTTTTATTAAATTATTTGCTTTTCAATTTTTGCTGATCGCACTGTTATTGGCAATGATATTACGATATCAGAACCGACTTCCGCTCCCATTCAGTATCAGTGCCGTGACAAAAAAATTCAGATTTAAAATATTGAACCTTGCAGGATATGTGTATGGAGGCTCTGTGATCATGATTATGGCTCAGGTAGCTGACAGCATCATAATTGCTAGTATAAGTCCAAAAGGTATTCATGATGCCGGCGTATATAATCTGGCTACTTATATTGCGAATTTAATTCAGGTGCCTCAGCGAAGTATCATAGCGGCAACCATTCCTGTCCTATCGCTGGCATGGAAAGAAAAAAATAAAACAGAGATACAACGTATTTACAGTCGTTCCTCCATTAATTTATTATTAGTGGGTTTGTTTATTTTTGTAACTGTTTGGCTTAATATTAAAGAGGCATTTCATTTATTACATATTCAGTCGGATTATCTAGTCGGTATTGAAGTGGTTTTTATCTTAGGTATTTCAAAATTGATTGATGCCGGAACAGGAGTGAATGCCCAAATTATTACAACCTCCATTAAATGGAGATTTGAATTTATTACTGGGATAATTTTAATATTAATTTTTCTTCCACTGAATTATTGGTTCATTAAAGAAATGGGTATAATTGGAAGTGCCTATGCGAATTTGATTTCATTTAGTGTTTATAATTTGATTCGTTTTTTGTTTCTATGGATAAAATTTAACCTTCAGCCATATAATCAAAAGACATTATTTAGTATACTACTAGCTCTTTTTGGATTCATGATTGCGAATTCTATAGGTAGTTATCTGGCAGGTTGGACTGGTATAATCTTAAAGAGTGCTTTGTTTAGCGGAATTTTTATTGCGGGAATATTCATTATGAAACTATCTCCTGATGCTATGCAGTTGTATGAGGGGGTAAAGACGAAACTTAAAACCCAAAAGTGAAAAATCTAAATAAATTTACTTTGTGAAGTAATTTAAAAACGACTTAAATCATTTATAGAAATTCTGCCTTCGTAAATGGCTTTGCCAACAATAGCTC
>JBKCGY010000227.1:0-13266 GCA_046303015.1 Bacteroidota bacterium
TATTTATTAATCGTTGGCAATACTCGTTATGCCATAGAGATAAAACTGTCGCTATTCGCTGATTATCAAACCATTAACACGGAATTATGCCAGAAGGAATCGAACCGGAAGTAAAAGACTTTTTAAAGCGCGTAATGCAGACTGTATCTACCGGCATGTTATTTCTGCTGGTACATATGACATTTGGCTTGTATTTAAATTGGGGCTTTTATGAAAATCAAATAAGGATCGGAAATGTGGTGTATTATGTTTTTCTTGGGGTAAGTTTTGCCGGATTACTTTATTATTATTATAAACTCTGGAAGGACAGATTGATTAATAAATAAAAAAAACCGGCGCTCCTTGAAACGCCGGCCTTATAGATTGATGAGTAAAATTAATTAATAAGAGCAAGTAAAGTCTTTTTTCCAGCAACATACTTCTACATCAGGCTGCTTCTCCATAATAAGAGAATATGCGTGCTGCGGACTGCTCAGTTTACAGAGAAAAGTTACTTTATCCGGATCTGCATCGCGTAATACCGTCATAGATAAAGTGAGTCCTTTTTCATTTACAGAAGCAAATTTGAATTGCTCATTTCCCTCTTCAGTATTTACGATTTCAGTCAAAACGCCTGTAAATCGAGCATCACTGGTAATCATAAAATCTACTTTCTGATTTTCCTGGAAAGAGAATACCTGGTTTAAAAAGGCGAGATTACTGTTTTTGTTTTCCACTTTCTGGAAAAGACCGGATTTATCTTTGTCAGACAAATTGGGCTTGTTGTGGACGGGTTTAACTTCATTCAATGTTCCTGCGAAAGCGCCAGCTCCGAGAACCAAAAGAAGTGACCAGCTTAAAATTATCCTTTTCATGGGGTTGAATTTAAATTGGTTTAAAAATTGGATATTGTTTCCTGATAACAGTACTAAATTAGAGCGCATCATAATAAGAAAATAATATCCTGAAGCCTTTCCCGGATAAATAAAGGCAAACCCTTAGTGGGTTATAGGGATACCAATAAGTATCTCTTATGAAGATCTGGTCAGAAATCAAAAAGCCCCCGAATTTTCGGAGGCTCTGCAATTTCATTCATTTCAAAAATTATCCCAGTAACCCTTTCCCCATCAAATACTCAGCGATCTGCACCGCATTGGTAGCGGCTCCTTTACGCAGATTATCACTCACAATCCACATGTTTAAAGTGTTGGGCTGCGATTCATCTCTTCTTATTCTGCCTACAAACACTTCATCCTTTTCATGCGCATCCATTGGCATAGGATATTGCTGATTGGGCAGATCATCTACTACCACTACTCCCGGAGCAGAGGACAATAATGCTTTTACTTCATTCAGATCATACTCATTGGCGAATTCAATGTTCACGCTTTCACTATGCCCCCCCATAACGGGAATACGTACAGTGGTAGCTGTAACTTTTATAGAGTCATCCTGCATGATCTTACAGGTTTCTTTTACCATCTTCATTTCCTCCTTAGTATATCCATTCTCCAGAAACACATCGATCTGCGGAATTACATTCAGGTCGATCGGATATTTATATGCCATCGGATATTCATCTGTTTTGCCAGCAACCGCTTTTCCTCTTTCTCCCATCAGCTGATCGACTGCTTTTTTACCCGTGCCGGTTACACTTTGATAAGTTGAAACCACCACTCTTTTGATCTTGTATTTCGTATGCAAAGGTTGTAACGCAACCACCATCTGAATAGTAGAGCAATTGGGATTGGCGATGATCTTATCGTCTTTGGTTAAAACAGAAGCATTTACTTCCGGCACTACTAATTTTTTAGTAGGGTCCATTCTCCATGCACTGGAGTTGTCGATAACCGTAATGCCGGCTTCTGCAAACTTAGGAGCCCACTCCAGTGAAGTACTTCCCCCTGCTGAAAAAATAGCCACAGCGGGAGCCGCTTTGATAGCATCTGTCATGCTTACTACTTTATATGGTTTGCCTTTAAAGTAAACATCTTTACCAACCGACCTTTCAGAAGCAACAGGTAATAATTCAGTAACCGGGAAATTTCTTTGTTCCAGTACCTGTAACATTTTGGAGCCTACCAGTCCGGTCGCCCCCACAACGGCAACTTTCATTTCATTTTAGTTTTAGATTAAAAAAATCAGGCCTTCCATAGGGAAGGCCTGCAATTCGTTTATGTCATACAAAACAAATCCCACGCCTTCCCTACGGAAGACATTTGATCTTTTTATTGTTGTATTTGATTGACATGAACGCAAAAATAGTTTTGAAAGAAATCCGCACCAAATTTTTTACATTTCTTAAACAAACATTCTTTAGTTAAGGAGTTATTTTTATTCATCATAGCCTGGGGTTTAAACTTCTGACTATGCGACAAAATTTTTCTTAGACAACCTAAAAACACCACATGAAAAAAGTATTAAAACACCTAATGACAGGATTGCTATGTATGCAATCGAACTTTGGTTTTAGTCAGATTACGGAACACTTTTCAGACAGTAATTATTCGCAAAATCCCAGATGGATATGTGCAGAAAGTACAGACTGGATTATTAATAATCAATTACAACTGCAGAGCAATCGTAATATTAATAATAGTAACTGCTGGATTTCAACTTCACAATCATTAGCTGATTCGGTGCAGTGGGAAATAGATATTCAATTAGCATTTAATCCGTCTTCTCTAAATTTTCTTGATGTATATCTGATGTGTTCAGATTCTGTGCCGGTTTCACCTACAGCAACAGGGTACTTTATTCGGATTGGAAATACAGATGATGAGATCGCTTTATACCGAAAAGACGAGGGCAACAAAATCATTAAATTAATAGACGGGGTCAATGGAATGCTCAATAAGAACGATAACAGATATCGCATTAAGATTAACAGAAGAAACAAGTCGCAATGGAATCTTTGGTATGACGAAACCATGAGCGGAGAAAAATATGTAAAAGCCGGGGTTACAACTGACTCTATTTATCAGGAAAGCAAATATTTTTCCGTATTCATCCAGCAAAGCACTGCAAGTTTTTTTCAAAAACATTTTATTGATAATATTTACATTGGGGCTTACTTGCCAGATATAATGGCGCCAAGCGTACGCGCCATAGAGATCATCGGTCCTCAAAAGATTAGAGTGCAATTTAATGAGTCCATTCCTCCATTGGCTGCATTCAAAAAAGAAAATTATCATATAAATAATGCGATAGAACATCCTGGTGTGATCATTCAGGATTCGTTATCGGCAAACGGATATCTTCTTTTACTAGATAAGCCGATGCTTTCAGGAAACAATTATCAATTGCATATTGTGAATATCTATGATGACGCCGGCAACCGAATGAATGATACCATTATTCCGCTGTTTTTTAATATCCCCAAACAAGGAGATATTATTATCAATGAATTACTTTTTAATCCAATCGGAAATGGCAGCGATTATATTGAAATCATGAATCGGTCTGCTTATCCCATCAATATCAAAGGGTTTAGTCTGGATAACAGAAGCAGTACAGGTACATCAACAAATAAAAAAACTTTATTCAGTGAAAATTATGTGATGGGTTCAGGAGAAATATTGGTGTTTTGCGATAACAGACAAAATATTCTATCTTCTTTTTTTGTGAAAAAACCACAACAATTAATTGAATTATCATCATTGCCATCGCTCCCAAATGAAAATGGAAATATCCGGCTTTTAAATGCAGAAGGATTGATATGGGATGAATTACAGTATGATGAAAAATGGCATTACCCTTTATTGAATCAGCGTGAAGGTGTTGCTTTGGAACGCATAAATCCGTCTGCCCTTACACAAAATATGGAAAACTGGAATTCGGCTTCAAAATCATCAGGATACGGAACACCAACAACCCAAAATTCTCAAAGTCAAATGGCAAAAGAAACAAATACAGAAATATCATTGTCATCAAGACTATTTTCACCTGATCAGGATGGCAATGATGATGTATTATTGATTCAGTATTCCTTTCCGGAAGGCGGCTATTTATTAAACTGTACCATTTTTGATAGGATGGGCCGGCCTGTTCGAAGCTTGCAAAGAAATATGTTATGCGGAATTTCCGGTCAATTTAAATGGGATGGACTGGATGAGCAAAGCCGCGAACTGCCAATGGGACACTATATCATTTTTACTGAGGTCTTTAGTCTGAAAGGGACTGTAAAAAAATTCAAAAATGAAATTGTATTAGCAAGAAGAAAATGAAAAAGAATTGTTTTTAAGTTGGGGGAATCCGTGTAAATTGAAACCTGATGATCAGCAAGAAAAAAATATTTTACCCCATATCAGATAACTTCAGAATTTATCTGAAAAAATATCAGAGAGAAAGAACACTTCCTATCCTATATAACGACTTAATGTATTATACCGAGTCGATGGAACTACTGGACGAGAGCGGGAAATCGACTTTTTGGGAAACCGTCTTGTATCCTCAGGAGGTAATGGAACGATTGCATAGCGGATTAAAAAGTATATATGCGAAACTAAAAGCAGCGGGAGATACCAAGGCACAGGAACATCTTTTTATTGAGCGGATCGATTATTGTTCATTTGGAAATTCACATCCGTTTCGGATCAAGATCGTAAATAAGTACAATGATGTTTACGATTATTTCTATATCAAAACGGCGGATGCTTCTCGTGTATACGGACTTGAACTCGAACATATTCTTTCTCCCAATCAGGTGCACTATCTGACTCACGGAAACACATTAGTGGAAGAGCATATTGCGGGCATTCCGGGAGATCTGTTTTTGTCGCGCTATAAAGACCGCCCTGAATTTGATCCGAAAAGAATTGCCAAGGAATTTGTGAAATTCAATGAACGTTGTTTTTTACGATTGTTGGGAGATATGCGAGCCTACAATTTTGTATTTGATATCACGCCTGATTTCGATGCGTATCAATTCAGAATAAGAGCAATCGATTTTGATCAGCAATTCTTTGAAGGAAATATGAATATTTATCGTCCGCAGTTCTTTAAAGAGAATTATCCTTATGTGGACATGGCAAGGCAGTATTTCAATCAACAAGTGGTATTACAATATCAGCAGGAAGAAAGAGCCGTCATAGCTCGTCGAATCAAGGCCGAGCGCCATCGACTGAAAGATTTAAGAGATAGTATGATAAAAGAGGAGATGTCGACATCTGAAAAAATTCAGCAACTCGGTGCCGAACTGGCTACCCATTACGAGGATTCTATTTTTACAAAATGCCGGACGATGGGAGAGATTATTGACCGAAGTTTAAAGCGCGTACTGGTGGCTACTCATTTCAGATAAAGTCGATCTCAAAATTTACCAGCTGTACAAATTCTTTTATTCTTTCTTCAATATCTGCTTTTGTGATTTCTTTTAATCGGGTTGTGCCGAATTTTTCAACACAAAAACTGGCCATCGCACTTCCAACGATGATTGCGTTCTTCATGTTATCGAAACTGATATCCTTGGTTTGAGCCAGGTACCCTACAAAGCCTCCTGCGAAAGTATCGCCTGCTCCGGTAGGATCAAACACCTCTTCCAGTGGCAAAGCCGGCGCAAAGAATACGTGTTGATCATGGAAAAGTAAAGCTCCGTGTTCTCCTTTTTTAATAACTAAATATTTCGGGCCCATATTCATGATTTTACGGGCCGCCTTAACCAATGAATATTCCCCACTCAACTGACGTGCTTCACTATCATTCACCATCAATACATCCACCTGCTGGATCACTTTTTTGAGATCTTCCAGAGCCGTATCCATCCAGAAGTTCATAGTATCCATGACCGTTAGTCTGGGTTTTTTATTAAGCTGACTGATGACTTTTAATTGTACCGCAGGTACCAGATTTCCAAGCATCAGGAACTCAGCATTTTTATATGATTCAGGGAGGACGGGATCAAAGTCGGCCAACACATTCAACTGAGTATCCAGTGTATCGCGGGTATTCATATCGAGATGATATTTACCGCTCCAGAAAAAACTTTTTTCGTCTTTTTTGATCTGCACACCTTCAAGGTCAACACCCCTTTCGCGGAGTGCGTCCATTTCTGCTTCCGGAAAATCTCCCCCCACCACAGATACCTGATGGATTGGTTTTGTAAAATTAGAAGCACTCCAAGAAATATAAGTAGCAGCGCCTCCAATGATCCTGTCGCTTTTACCAAAGGGGGTTTCAATGGCATCGAAAGCCATAGTTCCAACAACTATTAAAGACATAAGTAGAGATTTACCGGAATTCCGGGCGCGGCAAAGGTAATTAGAATGAGGAAAAGGACACTATTATTATAAAGCATAGATGCGTAGGTTTATTTTCCGGTTTTTCTGGCAAAATGTTAAAAAAAAATCAAATAATCGGGCCTTTGGGCTTAACTTTATTCCTATTGTTTTGTTTAACTATCATCATGGGAAAACTAAAAGTATCTAAAAACGAAAGTCGTAAAGACCTGATTGTCAAGGCAGGTGCTTCTTTGTTCAGAGAAAAGGGTTTCGGTGCAGCCAGCATGCGCGATCTGGCTGAAAACATTGGTGTTGAAGCAGCAAGCTTGTATAATCATATCAAATCCAAAAACGAAATATTAGAGTCTATCTGTTTTGATGTGGCTAATCTTTTCAATACGCATATGGATGATGTAGACCTCTCAGATCTGGATCCTCTTGCTAAAATTGACCAGCTACTTCGTTTTCATATTCATCAGATGATCGAAAATGTGGAAGAGGTATTAGTAGCCGACCGCGAATGGAAACATCTGGGCGAACCTTATCGCTCCAACTTTCACGCTCAACGCCGTAGCTATCGCAAACGCTTTGCTGCTATACTCCAGGAAGGGATCAAAAAAAATATGATCAAAGCCATTGATGCTCCAACCGCCGTATTGATTATGTTGCATGCCGTTTCAGGTATAGAAAGCTGGCATCGAGCGACCACCAAGATCACCGCCAAGGAATTGGAAGATAATATGGTTACCATCCTGATCGATGGACTCAAAAAATAAATTGAGTAATCACGGCTCTTTATTGAATTATTTATCTCGCTTCAGCATACTGTTCAATAATCCTCCTATGGTGGCCCCATAGATCATACTGTTAACCGGACTCGAACTAATTGTACAACCCTCCGTACATCCCCAAAAATAATAATATAGATAACCCGCCAAAGCGCCTAGCAAAATACCGGGGAGATAATACTTTGATTGAGAAAGTATTTTTTTAATATTCGTCATCTGCTTTTATCGTTGAAAGATGGTCGGAGCACAATATAAAATTACAATGAACGATCTATTGTAGCTTTTTTTCCAGACTATTCCAGGGTCCTCCATTATAAACGGTAATGCCGGCATTACTCAAAATGTCTTTCGCCATTCCGCTTCTGGCACCACTTCGGCAACACGTAATGACTGGCTTATTCTTCTTCTTTAGATCAGCAAGTTTATTTTTGATTATATCTACCGGAATATTCAGCGAGCCTTTGATATGTCCGCTCTGATATTCGCCGGGTGTTCTTACATCCACAATGATAGCACCCTCCGCGACCATTTGTTTATAATCCGTATCAGCACCGCCAACCAGTCCTTTTAAAAATTGAAACATGATTTAAAGTTTACTTGTGATGAGCATGGCAGAAAATACAACTTATACATATTCTGCCTGTCTAAACACAAAATTGGGAAACATTACCTTCTTTTACGGTGACAGAAATCACATTCAAATTACCTCCACCGCATTTCTGTGCAGTTTCACCAAACCGCGCTGTTCCATCTTTTTTAATAATCTTGAAATAACCTCCCTTGAAGAATTGAGCTCTTGTGCAATCTGCTGATGACTAATATCAATGATATTTTTTCCTTGAGCCTCTATTGCTTTATTCAGATAAGCAGAAAGACGTTCATCCATGCTGCGAAAAGCAACACTATCTATCGTCTGTAACAGCTCATCAAAGCGATCACGATAGGTTTCGATCACAAAACGATACCAACTTTTATATTTAGACATCCACTCCGCCATCAAATCAATGGGGATCATGATTACTTCCGTATCCGTATCTGTTTTTACAAGCACCGGACTCGCCTCTTGTCGAGCCGCGCATACCAGCGAAAGTGCGCAGGCTTCTCCTGGACGCAGATAATAAATGAAAAATTCATTTCCCTCCTCATCTTCACGATATACTTTCAGTAGACCAGACAAAACAAGCATCGTATTTCGGATGTATTGTCCTTTACGCATCAGCAACTCATTAGCCGCAAAATGACGTTGCTCGCCGGCATCCAAAATCTCATTCAATAAATCTTTCTCAAAAAAAGGATATTGCTCAGCAAGCAAAAGCAGGTTCATAAATTTTTTAATTGAGGCGAAAGAAAAAAAGAATTAAGCGTAAATCCGTGCAATCTGATCTTTATATTTTTCAGCAATAATTTTGCGACGCAGCTTCAATGTGGGTGTAAGTTCACCGCCATCAACCGTCCACTCATTAGATAATAGTTCAAACTTCTTGACCTGCTCTACCTGATTGAATGAAGAATTATATGATTCGATGATCTGTTTATACATTTCCAATACCCTGGGTTGTCGGAGCAGTTCTTCATTCGATATATATTGCAATTGATTCTCTTTCGCCCAGATTTGTAATGATTCAAAAGCAGGCACGATCAGTGCAGCGGTAAATTTTTGATCGGCTCCTACCACCATCATCTGCTCAATGAATTTGCTTTCCTTCATTTTATTTTCGATGGGCTGAGGCGCTACATATTTTCCGCCACTGGTTTTAAATATTTCTTTTTTACGATCTGTGATCTTTAAAAACTTCTGATCTTCCAGTATACCAATATCTCCCGTATGAAAAAATCCTTGGGCATCGATCACTTCTGCCGTTAAATCCGGTCTTTTATAATATCCCATCATTACATTCTCGCCACGACAACAGATCTCGCCATCGGCTTCAAGTTTCAATTCCACTCCATCAATAACCATCCCTACGCTTCCAAATCTTCTTTCGCTCATATCAAACCGATTCACAGAAATCACAGGTGATGTTTCTGTTAATCCATAGCCTTCCAAAATATTAATCTTTCCGGCGGTAAATATTTTCAGTAATCTCACCTGACAAGCAGCGGCTCCCGTAACAATGGCCTTGATATTCCCTCCTAATGCTTCTCTCCACTTCTTAAATATGAGCTTATTGGCGATGGCCAGTTGTAAATAATATAAAGCGCCCTGATTTTTTTGAGGATCATATTTGCCTCCTATATCCACAGCCCAGAAAAATAATTTTCGTTTGATACCGGTTAACTCCTGTCCTTTTCCAATGATTTTATCATATACCTTTTCAAGTAATCGAGGTACTGTTGAAAATACCGTCGGCTTTACTTCTTTCAGGTTCTCACCAATCGTATCCATGCTTTGCGCATAATAAATAGACACGCCGTTATACATGTATATATAACTGATCATGCGCTCGAAAATATGATTGAGGGGTAAAAAACTTAACGCACGATCCCGCGAATCACAAAAAGACTGAAATATGGGTTCGCTGCATTGAAGATTGCTTAATATGTTTCGATGACTCAGCATCACCCCTTTAGGCGTACCGGTGGTGCCCGATGTATAAATAATTGTGGCCAGATCTTTATTGTCAACCTTTGCCGCCGCGGCTAACGCCGCGGCTTGTTCCCGCTCATCCGAATGCGTCATCAACTCTTTCCAGTATAACGCCGAAGGATACTCATCAAAACAATATACCGCATGCACCGTAGGTGTCTTCCCTCTCACCTCCTGCACCCTCTCAAACAATTTCCCGTCGCCGGCAAAGACCAACTTCACCGAAGCATCATTCAATACAAACTCCAACTCCGGTTGCGCCAGCGTTGGATATAATGGCACCAGCACCGCACCTACCATCTGCACTGCCAGATCTAAAAACAACCACTCCGGACGGTTTGCACTAATCACAGCAATCTTATCTCTGCCCTCAATCGATCCATCTCCCGCACCGATACCGGCATGAATTAATCCTCCTGCTAAACGATTTACAATTTCGTGTACTTCTTCTGTACTGTATTTTCTCCAACTTCCATTTTCATCTTTAGCAGCCAACATATCTTCCTTCGGAAAATGCGTAAGTTGAAATGTAATGCAATCGAATAGGCGGGTTGGCTTCATATAATCTGTTTTCTCGTGTTAAATTAAGAAAAATTACCGCCCGAAAAAGCAGGAAATTATTTTAGATAATGCTGCCCGGCAGGAACTTTAAACAATCTTGATTTCTGAAAGCGGGAAAAGTTTTGATACGCCGCGGCATTGGTCTTCATCCAGCTTTCATAAGCATTCAGATTAGCAGCCGCTTCAAATATCCAGTAATTGTAAGCCTCAAACATACCATCTTGCAACAACTGAAGGTGATGATCGAATAAACGATAAGGATATAGAGAAACAAACTCGTTCCGCCAGTCAAGTAAAAAACGAGTCCTTAACATGATTAACGATTCAGTGGTAATGCCGGAAGCAACAACCGATTGATTTTTTAATAATAGCCGGGATACATTTTCTATAAACGGACTTTGCTTACTCCCCGAACCACTACTCAAACCTGAAAAGAATTTTTTGTATGCTTCAGTCAATAATGCTTTTACCTCTGCTGTTCTTTTGGTATAACTTTCCAGATTGATAAAGATCTCTCCATATAATAATGCCCATATCATAGAACCCTGAGCATATCTCGACTTAGCTGCAAAGTAATAATTAGAGGCGTAGCCGGGATCTTGCTCAATACCTGTAAGCCACTGATTCATACAGTCCGGATCCTGTTGCATATACAACAACTCTCCATACTCTGCATATAAAACACCGCTCTCGGAAAATTTCTTGATGCCTTTCTTATACAATTTCTCACAATCTTTATTCTCCCCTAGAGCTTTATACACATTTCCGGCGATCTGATAAATCTGAACATCAGCATCTTCGCGGTCTAATAATTTTTCAATGTTTTCTTTGGCACCTGCAAAATCACGTTGATAATATTGTGTAAGGGCCAGATCTTTTTGAATTTGAATTTGATTCGGTTCTTTCTGCAAGGCTTTATTCAATACCATGATAGCATTGCTCCAGTCTCCGCTGCGCATAAACTGTTTGGCCGTTTCATGTAAGGAAGCCGCATCGGGCTCCTGAGCCTGAATGCTTAGAAGCGAGAAAGAAAAAAGAAGAAATATGACAAATGTCCTCATGCGTTCTTTGGTAATGACAACTGCTAAATTAATGATTCCTCAGGATAAGATATGCGTGAGCAAACCATCTCTCAGCTTGGGCTCAAACCAGGTGCTTTTGGGTGGCATCACTTCTCCGCTGTCGGCTACGGCAAATAACTGATCCATGGTAACCGGATACAAACTGAATGCCAGTTGCATTTCGCCACTATCTACCCGGTTTTGCAATTCACCCAATCCTCTTATGCCGCCTACAAAATCAATCCGATGATCCGTGCGCTGATCCATAATACCCAAATGCTTTTCTAATACGAGCCGGGATAAAACAGATACATCCAATGATTCAATAGGATGGTTTTCATCAAATTTTCCCACCTGCACCTTCAACCGATACCATTTTCCTTCCATATACATTCCAAACTCGTGCAATGATTCCGGTTTAACGGGATGCTTTCCTTCTTCCTGAATGATAAAATCTTCGGACAATTTTTCTATCAGGGCCGAAGGAGTATATCCATTGAGATCTTTAATTACACGATTATAGTCCATGATACGAAGCTGACTGGCCGGAAATAAAGTCGTCAAAAAAGATCCTGCACTTTCCGGCGCTTCATGGCCCCAGGCATTTTTCACCTTGGCAGCCGATGCCGCACGATGATGTCCGTCAGCAATGTATGTATAGGGTACATATTTCTTAAAAATATCTGATATGTTCTTGATGATCGCATCTTCATTTACAATCCATATCGTATGCTGAATTTCATCATCTGCCATGAAATCATAAATAGGTGATTTATCGGCCTGGCATTTTTCAATGAGCTGATTCAAGGCATCCACATCACGATACGCTAAAAATACATTTCCGGTTTGTGCCCCGCAGACTTTCATGTGCTGTATCCGGTCGTTTTCTTTTTCAGGCCGGGTAAACTCATGTTTCTTTATGATATCATTTTCATAGTCTTTCACACTGCTGGTACATACCAGTCCGGTCTGACTATGTCCGTTCATGATTAAACGATAGATATAATAACACTCTTTATTTTCCTGAAACAACACATCCCGCTGCATGAAAGCCTGCAAATTCTCTTTGGCTTTTTCATAAACGGAAGCATCATAAAGGTCTGTGCCATCAGGGAGATCGATCTCTGGTTTGGTTATATGAAGAAATGAAAAAGGATTCCCTCTCACTTCTGCTTTCGCCTCTTTGGAATTCAACACATCATAAGGTCGGGAAGCAACTTGCTTTGCAAATTGAGCCTGCGGCCTTAACGCTTTAAAAGGAAGGATAATTGCCATAATGTATACTCACTAACTTGCGCAAAGAAACGAAAAAAACAGGGAACGGGTGGTGATCATCTTGTAATCCTTGTCAGCCATGCTTTTGAGCAAAGTCACGGATCACATTAACCAGCACCTCTACATGAGAAAGCGGAAGTGCATTATATAAACTCGCCCTGAATCCACCTACACTACGGTGACCTTTGATTCCCACAATACCTGCCTCCTTACAAAACTTCGCAAATAAGGTTTCGAGTTCAGGATTATGCATAGTAAACACCACATTCATCTTGCTTCTGCTGTGTTTGGCAACAGGCAGATGAAAAAGCGGAATAGATTCCAGCGTTTGATATAAGAGATCTGATTTCTGTTGATTACGTTGCTCCATAGCATCAATACCTCCCTCTTGCTGCAGCCAGCGAAGATTCAACAATACCACATAAACAGCAAATACAGGCGGCGTATTTAACATGCTGCCTTCTTTGATATGCAAACGATAATCCAAAATGGAAGGAATCTTTCTTTCCACTTTTCCCAATACATCAGGATTTACAACGATCATCGTAACACCGGCGGCACCTGTATTTTTTTGAGCTCCCGCATAGATCAAATCAAACCGGTTAAAATCCAGTTGTCTGCTGAACACATCACTGCTCATATCCGCCACTAAAGGGACTTTTGTCTGATACGGAATCGTTTGCCACTGAGTACCGGCAATCGTTTCGTTGGTGGTAATATGTAAATAGGATGAAGTTTCACTACACTGTACAGATAATGGCATTGCGGTATAACCCCTCTCTTTTTCTGATGCCACA
>JBKCGY010000228.1:0-2526 GCA_046303015.1 Bacteroidota bacterium
ATGGATAATTCGCTTTCGTTTTTGAAATATCTCCAAATCCGATCGACTTCATCTGATTCTTATAGGAGATATTATCAAATTCATAATCGGATAACAACAATGAATCTCCTGCATATTCATCCAGCGTGATCCAATAAACAGGTATCTTTTTTTCAACAGAGAGCCCATTTAATTTGAAGTCACTTCTAGATACAGAAATTTGATTACCAGCACTCCAATTCAACATCAGGATTTCGTATCCTATCCATGCCAGCAAAACAAGATTTAACAATACAGGCATATTATTGGCCCTCTCCGATCTAACAATTTTGTAGCATACGAATACAGATACAATAAATAGGAAAGGAAGGAAATACGCAGGCTCAGAAAAATAAACCAGCCATTGAATTTTAGCAAAAGCATCTTCTATATTACCAAAAAACAGAAAAATAAAAATGAAATAAAAAGTTATCAGTCCTGACTTTTGCTTATTCTTTAAGTATCCAGATAATAAAAAATAAAAAATAATAGCACTACCCAATACTATCGAGAAAAATGGCAAAAGAGTAAGCGGATCAACCAGGTTTCTAAAATTTCGATACCCATTCAGACAAAAGAAAAACAATAAGAATACAAAGTGAAAATGATGCCGAAGGAAATATTTCTTTATCTTATCAAAATAGTCCATACAACTGTGCATCTACCTTTCGGATAATATCACCAAAATCCTCTTCGCGTTCAGCAAACTTATTTGCATCGCAATCGATTACCAGCAGATTGCCTTCTTTATAATTATCAATCCATTTATTGTAATATTCATTCAGGCGCTTGAGATAATCCAGGCGGATATTTTCCTCATACTCTCTCCCTCGCTTTTGAATCTGCGCCACTAGTGTTGGTACTGAGGCCTTGAGATAGATCAGAAGATCCGGAGGTGAAACCATTGTTTTTAAAGTCGCGAAGAAGGAAAAATAATTGTCAAAATCACGCTTACCCATCAACCCCATCTCATACAAATTGGGCGCAAAAATATGTGCATCTTCAAAGATGGTGCGATCCTGTATAACGGTCTCGGTACCTCGCTGAATATCGAGCACCTGATTTAATCTCGTATTTAAAAAGTATATCTGCAGATTAAAACTCCAGCGTGGCATGTCCTCATAAAAATCATTCAGATATGGATTGTGATCCACATCTTCAAACTGCGGAATCCATTTGTAATGTTTACTCAACATTTCGGTCAGCGTAGTCTTACCTGCTCCAATATTGCCCGCGATGGCAATATGTTTTGGCTTTTTTAGTTTTGGCATAAATCCTGTACTTACTTACGATTCAAAATTCCGTTCAAAGTAAAGAATCTTTACCGAACGGCAATCACTCATCCTGTCTTTTTTTAATAATACTTCAGCCCCATCGCTTCTCTTACCAGCGTCATGGTTTTCGCTGCACTGATATTGGCCTTTTCCGCTCCGTCTTTCATTACTTTTTCCAGATAGGCGGCATCTGATTTAATCTGAACGGCTTTTTCTCTTATCGGGGTTATAAAACGAATCATATCCTCCGCCAGCTGCTTCTTCATATCTCCATAACGAATGCTGCAATTATCATAGGCTGATTCAAAATGCGCAATGACAGAAACATCACTGACCAGCTTCATTAAGGCAAAAATATTTTCAATATAATCGGGCTTGGGCGTATTGGGTTCAGTAGGACCCTGATCCGTTTTGGCTTTCATGATCTTCTTACGGATCACTTCATCACTATCTGCCAGATATAAGGTGGCATTCTGATTTTCACTCTTGCTCATCTTACCGGTTCCATCCAGTGAAGGAACTTTTACCAGCTCTGTTCCAAAATTAAAAGCCACGGGCTCAGGAAATACATCACCGTAACGATGATTAAATCTCTTCACAAAATTTCGCGCCATTTCCAGATGCTGCTCCTGATCTTTTCCTACCGGTACATATTGCGCACGATGGATAATGATATCGGCTGTTTGTAATACAGGATAGGTCAATAATCCTGCATTTACATTATCGGGCTGCTGACGGGCTTTGTCTTTGAAGGTGGTTGTTTTTTCCAGCTCACCCATATAGGCCAGCATATTGAGATATAAATACAACTCGGCTGTTTCACGAATATGACTCTGACAGTAGAACGTTGCTTTCTCCGGATCCAGTCCGCAGGCAATGTTTTCTGCCAGTACGGTATGCACATTTTCTTTCAGCTCTTTCGTATCGGGATGCGTGGTCAGCGAATGCCAGTCGGCCACCATGAAATAGCATTCATACTGTTCCTGCATGGCCACATAATTGCGCATGGCACCGAAATAATTTCCCAGATGCAAAAAGCCCGTAGGACGGATGCCACTCATGACGATGGATCGCGATGGAGAATCAGACATGAATAATAAAATTAAGTGAGCGAAGGTAATGAAAAGGTTCGATGTTGTCGGTTGAGGGTAGATTTTCGTGGCGCTAGCAAGGCAAAACGCGCGGAGCGATCGGGTTTGCACGTCATGTTGAGCGTCAGCGAAACATCTTATTT
>JBKCGY010000229.1:0-3106 GCA_046303015.1 Bacteroidota bacterium
ATTGAACAGACTTTATTCTTCGGTTCAGCTGATAAACCCCTCAATATGATTTTGGATGATGGTGGTGATCTGACCAATATTGTTCTTGATAACTATACAGAGCTGGTTGGCGGTATTAAAGGTATCAGTGAGGAAACAACAACCGGTGTACACCGTTTGTATGAGCGCGTGGCTAAAGGAACTTTACCTATGCCTGCTATCAATGTAAATGACAGTGTAACTAAATCTAAATTCGATAATAAATACGGCTGTAAAGAATCACTGGTTGACGCAATCCGTCGTGCTACGGATGTTATGCTCGCCGGTAAAGTGGCGGTTGTAGGTGGTTATGGTGATGTAGGCAAAGGTTCAGCTGCTTCTCTGGCCGGTGCTGGTTGTCGCGTGATTGTGACTGAAATCGATCCGATCTGTGCTTTACAGGCGGCTATGGATGGTTTTGAAGTAAAGAAAATGAAAGATGCCGTAAAAGAAGCTGATATTGTAGTAACCGCTTCAGGTTGTCGTGATCTGATCACCGGCGAACACTTCAAATTGATGAAGGATAAAGTGATTGTATGTAATATCGGTCACTTTGATATTGAAATTGATGTGGCCTGGTTGAATCAAAACTATGGCAACACAAAGGATACCGTGAAGCCTCAGGTTGATATCTATAATGTTGACGGAAAAGATATTATATTATTGGCGGAAGGTCGTTTAGTGAATTTGGGTTGTGCAACCGGTCATCCTTCATTTGTAATGAGTAATTCATTTACCAATCAAACACTGGCTCAGATTGAATTGTGGCAGAATCATAGCAAATACGATAACAATGTTTACGTATTACCTAAGCATCTGGATGAGAAGGTAGCTCGTTTGCATTTAGCGAAGATTGGTGTGGAACTGGATGAATTATCTTCTGAGCAGGCTGCTTACTTAGGCATTCCTCAGTTTGGACCTTTCAAGTCTGATCTTTACAGATATTAATCTTTAGTATTTTTCTATCAAAAAATGCTCCGGTAACGGAGCATTTTTTATTATGGATACTTTGGTTATAACATTTTGTCGCAACAAACGATAATCGAACAACGATCAACGATTTTTAATACTGAAAGTATATCTCCGTCGCCCCATTCCCGTATTTAGGGTGATACTGATTCACAAAAGACTTCACTTCTTTTTTGTATTTTAATATCTGATGGATTTCGTCTCTCAATACCCCTTCTCCTACTCCATGTATCACAATCAGATTAGGTTGCAGGTGATGAATCGCTAAATCGTAATACTTTTCAAATTCTTTAAGCTGAAGGGATAAAATCTCATAATTACTCAAGCCCTTCCAGTCATTCGTAATTTTATCGATATGCAGATCAATGACACTGCGAGGCGGAGTAGATGAAATTTTGGGTTTTGAGGCATCATAAACATGAAAGCCTGCGGCAGATAATTTCTCCAAATCCAGTTTTTCCGTTTGCTGTCTTTCTGGATATCTTTCCATCAGTAAATAGGAAAAGGAAGACTTCTGTTTCATAAGAAGTTCTTCTATCTTATCAAAAATTTGCTTGGCTTTTATTTTAAGGGACGCTTCAAAATGAGTAGCCTTTTTTTTATCAGGTATCTTGAGTGAAAATTCAACTGTAAACCTGGGTCCATCATTAAAATTTTCAAACGGGATGTCATGAATATAGAAATCTTGTCCGGGCTGCAACTCATTACGGAGCTCAAAGCCCTCTTTGTTGAGATAGCTTAAATCATATTTGAAAGTATAAGCCGTTGATGTATGATTGATTATATATACTTTAAAGTATTCAACAATATCATCATCAAATATGTCTTTATCAAAAATCGGGAATAGTATGAGATGTACACCTGTTTCATTTTGTTTGGTGCGATCCTCTTTAGGCTTTTCTTTTTTTAATTGATCGATATAGGTCTTTACGGCTTTTGGTGGCTGCTTATTCTCTGTAAATCTTTTGAAATAGGGAAAGTCAATCTGATCTGTATAAACAGGAAAGCGAACGCCATCCACTTCCACCTCTACCATCTTCTTGTTGATGATCTCCACCACTTCACCCTCTTCATTGGAGTGTAACAATAAGACCTTATCTCCTATTTGAAATTTCATTACCCTTTCAACTTACTATGTTTAAACCCATAAAGAAAATAGATAACCAGACCAAGTAACAGCCATCCTAAAAACCATACCCAGTTGCTTTTGGTCATACCGGTGAGCAAATAAAGACAAGTGCCTAAACCAAGCAACGGGATTAGACTGTACTTCTTTACAATAGACATTATACTCAGCACAATCAAGATCATCCAGAAAGCAATGAGTGAAATATTGGGCGTTGCCAGATCAAAAAAAGAAAGTTTGCCTGCTACATACTCAGCGTTATCGGAATAATCAAAATGAAAGAGGGAAAACCAGTAATCAGCGTTCTGCCAGCTAACCAACCAAATAGACAAGATCACCAGTATCGGAAAAATCAGCTGACCATTGATATATGGTAAATGAAATTTACCTTCTTGTTTTTGTTTTGCAGGAATGAGCAATACACCTCCGCACACCAACACAAAAGCAAATAATGTCGCAATACTGGTGAAGTCGAGCACAAATGTTTTATCAGTAAATAAGATCGGAACACCCACGACCAATCCGGTCAGTATGGTAGAAAAAGAAGGTGTATTATAATTTGGATGAATACGCTGAAATATTTTCGGCATCAATCCATCCCGGCTCATGCTCATCCAGATTCTCGGCTGCCCCATTTGAAAGACCAGCAATACGCTAGTCATGGCTACCACCGCAGCAATCGCCACCAGCATCTGCATCCATCCTACATTCAAATTATTCGATTCAAAAATAAAGGCTAGTGGATCTCCTACCCCTTCAAAGGATTTATAATGAACGGCACCTGTTAATACAAGCGTCAGGAGTATATATACAATCGTACAAATTACTAATGAATAGATCATTCCTCTGGGTAAATCTCTTTGTGGATTTTTACTTTCTTCTGCCAGCACACTCACCGCATCAAAACCAATATAGGCAAAGAAGACACCACTCACGGCCATCATTACGCCTTTAAATCCATTCGGCATGAAACTTTTCATTCCTTCATCATTG
>JBKCGY010000230.1:0-10273 GCA_046303015.1 Bacteroidota bacterium
ACGAACGCCGAAACAAGGATCTGTTCCACATCTTAATGCATAGGCGTTCCAATTGAATGGCCGCATCTCCGTTTACCCAAAGTGCCCAGTCGAGCCATGCAGGCTGATCGGGTAAATCATTATAGCGATTGCTGATATTAATACCACCTACTAACGCTTCTTGCCCATCTATTACAAGTACCTTATGATGTAATCTTCGCCCTACATAAAAGTTTTTACTCTTTAGCAAAGGTTCAAACCATCTTATTTGAATTCCTTTTTCATACATATGTTTTTTAAATTCCTGACTCAGGTCTTTGGAAGAATAGCCGTCTAAGAACATATATACTTTTACTCCTCTTTCTGATGCTTTGCATAGGGCATTGCCAACCATCCAGCCCGTTTCATCCGAATCATAAATATAGGTTTGCAAGTGTATCACTTCCTTTGCCTTTGCTATCATATCGGCTACCTTTTCAAAATAAGGAGCTCCTCCGGTAATTAATGCAACAGCGTTGCCGGTAGAATAAACAAATGGGGCAGATGATCCGGAGCTAGACAATACAAAATGATTGAATGGGAAAGGTAGGAAAGAATATGCTTTTAAAAAATGATAAAAGCATGACAGACGCTTCAATTCCTCTGATTTTTAAGTAATTTGCCACCGTTAAATTATTATTTAAGAATGAGTAATTAATAATTTAAGAGATATCCTTTTAAAATAGCAACAATCAATTACGCATGAAGATTCATTTTTACCTAAGATTTCATACGAACTACGGGCAGACGCTTTATGTCACAGGCAATTGTAAAGCGCTGGGAAATTTTGATAAGGACGCAGCCGTTCCGATGCAATACATGAATGATGATTACTGGAGCCTAACGCTTGATGTTGATTCAGGCGAGGAGCCATCTATTCAATATTATTATCAATTGAGGACGCTGGAAGGAGAGGTGTCAGAATGGGGTAATGACCGGATCCTGGATCTCAAAAAACTGGGTGTTGATGAACTAACGGTCATGGATACCTGGAATCATGCCGGTGAGTATGATAATGTGTTCTTTACGCAGCCCTTTACAGAGGTATTATTACCCAAAAGAGAAGGGAGTATAGTCAAGCAATCAAAATCAACTTCTCATATTTTTAAGGTTAAAGCACCTTTGCTTTCTGAAAAACAAGTGTTATGTCTCTGCGGCAGCAATGATGCTTTGGGCAACTGGGGGAAAACGTTGCCGGTACTGATGCACAGAGAAGGAAACTGGTGGACGGCTTCGATTACATTGGCAAAAGAAAGTTTTCCTATAGCGTACAAATATGGAGTGTATGATACGGAGACGGCTCAGATCATTCGGTATGAAGATGGCAATAACCGGATGTTGTATGATGGGATTGGTAAAAAGAAAATCACGCTCATACATGACGGATTTGCGCATCTTCCCAATGATACATGGCGAGGGGCAGGTTTAGCCATACCCGTATTCAGTCTTCGTACTGAAAACAGTTTGGGCGTAGGAGAATTTACGGATATCATTCCCCTGGCTGACTGGGCTAAAAAGGTTCAGTTGAAATTGATTCAGTTGCTTCCGGTTAATGATACCACCGCCAATCACAGCTGGACGGATTCATATCCCTATGCAGCCATTTCAGCATTTGCCTTGCATCCGATGTATGTCAACGTTGCTGCTATTGCAGGGAGTAAGTCGCACCCTGTGGTAAAATCACTCTCTAAAAAACAAAAAGCACTCAATGCATTGGATGTGGTGGATTACGAGGAAGTGATGAAACTGAAGTGGGATGCTTTGAAAAAATTATATGCTGAGCAAAAAAAATCTTTCCATACCGATCCTGCATTCATTGCATTCTTCAATACCAATATACACTGGTTGGTACCTTATGCCGCTTTCAGTTATCTGCGTGATCTGAACGGAACGCCAGATTTTAGTCAATGGAAGAAGTATAATGTATATAATGAAGAGGAGATTGCTAAACTATCTGCACCTTCCAAAAAACAGTATGATGAGATTGCTGTATTTTATTTTGTACAATATCATCTTCATGTACAATTAAAAGCTGCCACTGCTTATGCTCATGAGCAGGGTATAATCATAAAGGGTGATATTCCTATAGGTATTTATCGTAATAGTTGTGATGCCTGGATGGAGCCTGAGTTATACAATATGGATATGCAGGCCGGGGCGCCACCCGATGATTTTGCAGTGAAAGGACAAAACTGGGGATTTCCAACCTATAACTGGCAGCGTATGGCGGAGGATGGATTTGGTTGGTGGAAGCGCCGCTTTGAACAGATGAGCCATTATTTTGATGCGTTTCGTATCGATCATATCCTTGGCTTTTTCAGAATCTGGAGTATTCCAATGCATGCGGTTGAGGGTATTCTTGGATACTTCGTTCCCGCCATTCCTGTGCATGTCAGTGAATTTGGACAAAAGGGAATCTGGTTTGACTATCAAAGATTCTGCAAACCTTATCTGACAGAACTGGTATTTCGTGATTTATTGGGTGAGGATGCGAATTGGCTTTATGGGTTCATGGAATCCAAAGAAGGAGGCAGGTATGAGCTGAAAGAAGCTTTTAATACACAGAGAAAGGTGGAAGATCATTTTGCGGCCCAGGAAGATAGTGAGATGAATCGCAGGATGAAGCAGGCCTTGTTTGATTGTATTAGTAATGTGATCATGTTGGAGCCTGAGGGTGGAAACGGGCAGGATTTTCATTTTAGAATATCAATGAGTTCTACATTGTCATTCCGTTATCTTGATAATGATGTGAAATGGAGACTGGAAGAATTATATGTAAACTATTTTTTCCGTCGTCAGGATGAGTTCTGGAAAAAACTTGCAATGGAAAAATTACCAGCCATCAAACGATCGACTAATATGCTGGTATGTGGAGAGGATCTCGGAATGGTGCCGGGATGTGTACCGGATGTTATGAATCAATTGGGCATGTTAAGTTTGGAAATTCAAAGAATGCCGAAAGATCCTAAAAGAACATTCTTCCATCCTGCAGATGCTCCTTACTTAAGTGTTGTTACTCCTTCCACTCATGATATGAGTACGATTAGGGGCTGGTGGGAAGAAGATCGTTCGAAAACACAGGATTTCTATAATTATCAGTTGGGTCATTTTGGAGGTGCGCCATTCTATTGTGAACCGTGGCTCGTAAAAGAAATTTTGGTTCAGCATTTTCATTCTCCTGCCATGTGGAGTATATTCCAGATACAGGAATTACTAGGGATGAGTGCTGAGTTGCGCCGACAAAATCCGGATGAAGAAAGGATCAATGTGCCAGCCAATCCCAAACATTACTGGAGATATAGAATGCACATTACGATTGAACAACTGATAAAAGAAGAAGTATTCAACGAAGAGATAAGGACTATGGTAATTTCTTCCGGTAGAGCATAAGCAGATATGATTCATCCAGTATGCCATTAACCGTTCAATATAAAAAAATTGAGACACCCTTTGTATATCCTTTTACGATCGCGAAGGGTACCAAGACACATCAGCCTTCTTTGATTGTTTCGCTTGAGCATCGGGGAAAGATTGGATATGGAGAAGCTCCGGCCATAACCTATTATGATATAACAGTGGAGCAGATGATGGAGGATCTGGAGCGTAAGAAAAAATTCGTTGAGCAGTTTGCTTTCACTGAGCCCGAGAGATACTGGCATTATTTGCATCATCTATTTCCGAAGAATCCGTTTTTAGTATGTGCATTGGATATGGCTGCCTGGGATTTAACCGGTAAGCTTCGAAACAAACCGCTGGATGTATTATGGAATCTCGATCGCTCAAAAATCCCGATATGTGATTATACGATCGGAATCGATAGCGTGGAGAAGATGGTTGAAAAGATGAGCGCAAAACCATGGCCGGTATATAAAATTAAAATGGGGGTTCCGGGGGATGTTGATATGGTATCTACCTTGCGTAAACATACGGATGCTATTTTCAGAGTAGATGCCAATGCGGGCTGGACTCTTGATGAAGCGCTTGATAAAATTCCTGTGTTAAAAGATTTGGGTGTAGAACTCATTGAGCAGCCTTTGGCAAAAGAGAACTGGGAAGGAATGAAAGTATTGTATGAGAAATCGCCTTTGCCATTATTTGCGGATGAGTCTTGTGTATTTGAAAATGAGGTAGAAAAATGTACGGGCTATTTTCATGGTATCAATATCAAACTAACCAAATGTAGTGGTATTACTCCTGCCAGAAGAATGATCGAAAAATCGCGATCATTGGGATTACAATTAATGATCGGTTCGATGAATGAAACTTCTTTGGGATCTGCAGCTATTGGTCGACTCGCGCCTCTATTTGATTATTTGGATATGGATGGCCCTTTGTTATTGGCAGATGATATTGCTTCCGGCATTCAATATTATGATGGGAAAGTAATGCTTAGTAATCTGCCTGGATTGGGGGTGGATGTCAAGTTATAGTTGAAGTTCTAGTTGTATGTTTTTGGTTTTAAATTGTAGGTTTGTATTATGCATATCAAACATAATGTTTCACTCAAAGCATTTAACACATTTGGTATAGATGTGAAGGCGAGGGATTTTATTTCCTTTGAAACCAGTGACGCATTAGAAAAAATATTTGATTCCATTCCATCCATAAAAAAAGATAAGCGCCTGGTACTTGGCGGGGGCAGTAATATTTTATTGTCGTGTGATTTTGATGGCTATATCTTAAAAAATAATATCATTGGCATAGAAGTGGTAAATGAAGATGATGAATTTGTTACCATAAAAGCCGGTGCGGGAGTTTCCTGGCATGAGTTGGTATTATATGCTGTGGATAAGGGGTGGGGTGGTATAGAGAATATGAGTCTGATTCCCGGAAGTTGCGGAGCTGCGCCTATGCAAAATATCGGTGCTTATGGTGTAGAATTAAAGGATGTATTTCATGCTCTGGAGGCTTATCATATTCAGGATAAAAGGTTTATTGTTTTTACGCATAATGAATGTGCATTTGGTTATAGAGAGAGTGTTTTCAAGAACCGATACAGAGATCAGTTTATCATAACATCCCTCACCTTACGACTGCAAAAAAAACCCAACTATCATATCAGTTACGGTGCGATTCAGCAGGAGTTGGATAATATGCAGATTAAGGAATTGTCGGTGAAAGCGATTTCTGATGCTGTTATTCGGATTCGTTCTTCCAAATTGCCGGATCCTGCCAAAGTTGGGAATGCCGGTAGTTTCTTTAAAAATCCTACTGTATCCAAAGAAGAACATGATCGTTTGAAAAATACGCATCCTAATATTGTATCCTTCCTGAATGCAGATGGCACCTATAAACTGGCAGCCGGCTGGCTGATTGAACAATGTGGCTGGAAAGGATACAGGAATGGAGATGTGGGATGTTATCCTTTACAGGCACTGGTACTGGTCAACTATGGGAATGCTACGGGTTTGGAGATTCTTGCCCTGAGTGAAGAGATTCAATCTTCTGTATTTCAAAAATTTGGCGTACAGCTCGAACGGGAAGTGAATTTAATTTCATGAATACATAATCATGTTGTCATCTTTATAACAAATACAACAACGACAACAATGATAACAATGACAACTTATTGGCGGCTTATTTCCACGATAGTATCATCTCATCTATCTTAAAATAATTTACATCGATTGTTTGAGGATTGGTGTGTTTAAAAAAGCATTCTGCTATATGTATTTCTGAAGTATCTATCAGGTTTTGAATTTGAATATCATTTTTAAAATCAACATTTCCAAGTCCATACCATTTAAAGACTGTTTCTTTAATGCTCCACAAAAGAGTTGTATGAAAGTGCGCATCCTTTTCATAAGCTCCCTCCAGCCATTTTGTTTCAGATGCATGAATAAATTTTTGGCTCACTCTTTTCGCTTTATCAGCAATAAATTCTATATCGATTCCAACAGGAAGGTTTTTACTGATGATGGCAGCAGCCATATCATGACTATGTGAAATCGAGAAGTGATAAGCATCATTTGGCAAGAAAGGTTTGTTGCCGGGGTTAGCATGAATCTGATCAATTGGGAAATCGGGTTGAAAATATTGCAATAAAAAACGGCCTGCCAGATGTTGCCGTCTTTTATGCGGACTGGATGGCAGTTTTAAAGCGGGCAGTTGATCTGTGAAGAAAGATTCCTGTTCTTCGATCTTCCATACGCCGAGTTGTGTGTTATTGTTGATTGTATGTTGAAAAAGGATCGGCAACTCTGATTTTTTGAATTTATATTGCAGTCCACGAAGCTACGATTAATATGATACTGTCAGATAAACGCATTCTTGAAGAAATCGAGAAAGGAACGATTCGAATTGACCCTTATAATCGCGCCTGTTTAGGTAGCAATTCTTATGATGTTCATTTGGGGGCAACGCTTGCTACATATAAAGATCATCTGTTAGACGCCAAAAAGCACAACCAGATTGAGTGTTTTGAAATTCCGGAAGATGGTATTGTACTCTATCCGAATATTTTTTATTTGGGCGTAACACTGGAGTACACAGAAACGCACGCACATGTTCCTTTCCTGGAAGGAAAATCGTCAACAGGTCGTTTAGGTATTGATATTCATGCTACGGCAGGTAAGGGCGATGTAGGATTTTGCGGTAACTGGACACTCGAGATTAGTGTAAAGCAGCCGGTAAGAGTGTACAAAGGGATGCCTATTGGACAGTTGATCTATTTTCCTGTAGATGGAGATATTGAAGTAAAGTATAACCAGAAGGCTAATGCCAAATACAGCGGTCAGCCGAATATGCCCGTAGAAAGTATGATGTGGAAGAATAAATTTTAGATTAAGTCAAAAGTTAAAAGGCAAAACCCAAAGGTTGTCAGTTATCGGTTGTCAGTTTTTTTCTTCAGCCAGCTTCCAAACTTCTTCCTGTATGCTATTGCCCATCCCACCACATCTTTGTAACTGTAAATACCTTCTTGTTGATGATTGCTTTTCAGAAATAAGTCGAAAAGTGCATTTGTCCAATCCTGAAGGATTGTTTCATGTGCTTGCAGATAGGCTTTATATTCCTTGAGATCTTTTTTGACCAGAGGGTGGAGTTTTTGGTTCAGTGATTTCACCAGATTGCTATCGGTTTGTCTTAATTTGCCGGAGGCATAGAGATACATTTCCAAGTGGCCGGAATATTGCATGTAAATATTCTGAGAATGTGTGGTGGCCAGAAAGCCTATGAAATTGGCTTCACTTTCGCTGGCGTAACCGATCTGATGGGCTATTTCATGGCAGGTAATGAAAGGCTGCAGGAAATACGGACATGTTGTATTGACCTGTCCTTCTCCCGTGAAGGGGTTGTAATAACCTAGAAAGCCACCGTAGTTTCCCAGACGACCATATAAAGTAGGTTTTAAAGAAAGTGATCTATACTCCAGAAAATTAAAATGATGGGAGAGGTTTTGATAGGAGGCAGCTGCTTCTTTGAACATGGCTTCCCGAGAAGGGAATATTTGTTTATTAAAATCGGGATGAAGTCTCAGTTGATTGATGATTTGAAGTAATTCGCTGTTGAGGGCGAGCAGTTCTTGTGTGGGATAGGTTCCATCCTTTTTGAGTTCTAGTTGATCGGCAATTCATTTGCGGTAGTAATTGATTCCCCAGAAAAGATAGAAGCATAAATAAAGTATTGAAATGCTAAGAGAGATACGAATGAGGGGACGAAGCTTATCGGTTAATGTAAGCTGTTTTTTACGCAGGTTTTTTATAAGGAAGAAGATCTGAGTGATTAGAAACAGGCCCAAAAGAAAATAAAATACATCGCCTATACTTACAGGGAGCCATCCGGATGCGATTCTTAAATATTGGGAAAGCGCAGGATACAGTCTTTGTGCATAGTATGTTTCAATGAACTCAGGGAACTGACTGATGCCATAAACACCCAGTATCGGCAGGAGGGGTAAGGCCAGGAGGATGGGGTGAAGTGTACGCTTTTTTGACATGGGTTACGAAGATAAATCTTTCATAACTGCGAAGTAGTTGAGTATGGGTAGCCACCGACGCAGTCGGTGGAAAATAGGCAATCAAAACATTCAACAACCCCGGAGGGGTTGAATATATTTACCATAAATATTGTTCATTAAAATCAATTCCGTGTTCATTGAGGAGGTCGGTATATTCTTCTCTGTATGAGATTGTTCTATGGTGATGCTCTTGATTGATTACATATTGTATCATTTTATGTTTTTCTTTGATGTTGTATGTAAAAGCTCCATATCCCACTTGCCATCCGCAGAAATCCTTAAACAGTTTCTTTTCTTTGATAAAAATAGAGCTGGATACCTTAATGTCTTTTACGAAAGAGGCTAAAGATATCGAGGGGTGGAGGGATAAAATAATATGAATATGGTCTTCAACGCCATTGATCTGATACAAATGGCAATTCCTATTTCTTATTATATTGGCCATATACTTGAACATTTCAGCTCTGTTCGGTTGGGTAAGCGCATGTATTCGGTATTTTGTACCAAACACAATTTGGTAGATGATTTGGGTGTAGGTGCTCATGCTTAGGTTATTTTTATACCATGGGTTTCACCCATGGTTACTGATATTCAAGCCCTTCGGGCTTGCTTTGTAAAGCAATTTAGTAAAATTTTTTATCTGGATTCTCCTTAATGTTCCTCAGGTTTTGCCAAAAGCCCGATTTTACCTACCTTTGCCGACCCATAAATAAGCAGTATGGCAGGGCGGAGGGATTTTGAAATAGCATTTGTTGGCCTAAAGCCCGGACAGCATTCCTTTGAATACGACATAGATGTGCGTTTTTTTGAGGAATTCGGTCCGCAGGATTTTGAAAATCCTAAAGTGCATATCCGGCTTCTTTTAGAAAAGAATACGGGATTCATGCTCCTCAAATTTGAGGTAGGAGGATTGGTAGAAGTGCTTTGTGACCGTTGCGGCAATAAGTTGCCGATGGATTTATGGGATGAGTTTGAAGTCCTGGTTAAGATGACGGAGGATCCGGATGAGAAGAATGAAGAGGAGGAGGACCCCGATGTTTTTTACATCTCCAGAACCGAAAGTCATATTGACATAAAGAAATGGATTTTTGAATTCATCAACCTCAGTATTCCGATGCATAAAATGTGCAAGGAGTCTGAAATCGGCGGACCTAACTGTAATAAGGAAGTGCTCGCCCGGTTGGCAAAAATGAATCCGCAACCTGCGAAAGACAAATCCATTTGGAAAGATTTGGATCAATTTAGAAACGAATAAATTAGTATTTTATGCCTAATCCTAAACGCAGACATTCACAGCAGCGCAGTGCGAAGCGTCGTACGCATTATAAGGCGGAGACTGTTACTTTGAGTAAGGATACCACAACAGGAGAAATTCATGTTCGTCATCGCGCGCATGTAAGTGAAGGTAAACTCTATTACAAGGGCAAACTGGTGGCAGAAAAAGCGCCTGCTAAAGCCTGATCATCATTTTTTTGAACCCGGCTCATGACAATCGGTATTGACATGATGGGTGGAGACTACGCTCCGCAGGAGGCCCTGCTGGGCGTAGATCTTTTTTTGTCTGAACCTTTCTATCGGGCAAAGCTAAAACTTATTGGGGATGAATCCCTGATCCGTGCACATTATCCGCGCTTACCCGATTCCGTTACGATTATTCCTACGACAGAAGTGATAGGCATGAATGAACCGCCTACCCGAGCCTTGAGGGAAAAGCCCAATTCCTCCATGTCGGTGGGGTTTTCTTTGTTAGCCAAAGGAGAGATTGATGCTTTTATCAGTGCCGGTAATACGGGTGCGATGATGGTTGGGGTCTTTTATTCAATCAAAGCTATTGAAGGTGTATTAAGACCAACGATTTCTACTGTTATTCCTAAGGTGCAGGGGGGATACGGACTGGTGTTGGATGTAGGTTTGCAGGCCGACTGTAAGCCGGAGAATTTATTGCAGAATGCGATTTTGGGAAGCATCTATGCGCAGAATATTTTAGAGATTGAGCAACCGGCTGTGGGTTTAGTAAATATAGGAGAAGAAGAAGGGAAGGGGAATTTATTAGCACAGGCCACCTATCCTTTGCTGAAAGAAAATAAACTCATCAATTTTATTGGAAATGTTGAAGGCAGGGAAATCTTTACCGGTCAGGCGGATGTGATGGTTTGTGATGGTTTTACCGGTAATGTGATCTTAAAGATGGGTGAATCCATTTTTGATATTGCGAAAGCCCGTCAGCTGCATGAAGATGATTATTTGCAACGCTTCAATTTTGAAACCTATGGCGGTACGCCGATTCTTGGTGTTGAC
>JBKCGY010000231.1:0-2162 GCA_046303015.1 Bacteroidota bacterium
ATCACCATTTCAACGTTGAAATAGCTGGCAACTTCACGGATTCTGTTCGCACTTCCCACGTCGGGGGCCGCAAAGGTAAGGTTTTCCAGCTGAAGATCGCGTATGTAAGGGATAAAAATTGCCGAGCTGTCGAGGTGATCCACCGGGATATCAAAGTACCCCTGGATCTGAGGGGCATGTAAATCCATGGTTATTACCCTATCTGCACCGGCGGCAGTCAGGATGTTCGCCACCATTTTGGACCCTATTGCCACCCTTGGCTTGTCTTTTCTGTCCTGGCGGGCATATCCGTAATAGGGCATTACCGCAATAATCTTATAGGCAGAAGCCCTTTTGGCTGCATCGATCATTAACAGCAATTCCAAGAGATTATCCCCTGGTGCAAACGTGCTTTGCACAAGGAAAACATAATCTCCTCGAATACTTTCGAGGAAAATTGGCTGGATTTCGCCGTCGCTGAACTTTTGAATGCTAATTTTTCCGAGAGTTCCGCCATAAGCGGCGGCAATCTTTTCTGCCAGGTACTGTGAACTGGTACCAGAGAAGATCTTACATGATGGGCCTACGCGTTGCATATAAAAAAAATGTGTGACGAAGATAATGAAAGTTGTGTTCAAGGAATTGGACGTTGATAAGTGATGAACATCTTTTAAAAAACTGTTGAAAAATGAACAAGACACAGATAAAAAACTGGAATCCCGACGATCGACCCAGGGAAAAACTGAGGGCAAAGGGTCCTTTGCAAATGACAGATAGCGAGCTCCTGGCCATCTTGATACAGAATGGCACAAAGAACCTATCGGCCATGGAACTGGCCAAACAATTGCTCGAACGCTGCAGCCATCACCTGGGTGCCTTGGCCAGGTTATCAACCAGAGAATTGATGAAAACACATGGTATTGGGATGGCAAAAGCGGTCACCATTCAATCTGCCTTAGAACTGGGCAGAAGACGTCAGGCTGCTGAGCACCTGCAATCAGAAACCATCACCAGCAGCACTGCGGTTGCTCGCTTTCTTCAGGCAAAGCTAATGGACCTCTCCCACGAGGTCTTTGCTGTTCTATTTTTGAACCGTGCACATAAAATCAAACATTTTGAAATCATCAGTTCAGGTGGGATGACGGGCACGATTGCTGATCCTAGAATTATCTTAAAAAAAGCATTGGAAGAAGAGGCCGTTAGTATTATTCTATGCCACAACCATCCTTCAGGAAATTTAAAGCCTTCGAAGGCCGATGAAGAAATCACATTTAAAATTAGAAATGCTGCAAAGTTTTTTGATATTCAGGTTTTGGACCACATTATAGTCAGCACCGAAGGTTATTTCAGTTTTGCAGATGACGGAATGATGTGAGAACAAGGCATGATCTAGAGCAGCTGTCTTCTTGTGGCAATGCAAATATTTTGATTTAATTTAGACCATCTAAATACTTATCAAAATAACAATCAAAACTATGCATAGCGAACACATCAATCCGCAGATTTTTATCGAGAATAGAAAAAGATTTACAGCTGCAATGGAAAAGAAAAGTATTGCTATTTTCAACAGCAATGACGAGATTCCATCCAATGGCGATGCGCTTTATCCCTATAAGCAAAATACAGATTTGTATTGGCTGACTGGCATCAGACAAGAAGACACCATGCTTGTTTTATTCCCCGATCATCCTGATAAAAAATACAGAGAAGTATTGGTGTTGGTAAGACCCAATGAATTAAAAGAAAAATGGGATGGCAAAAGACATCGCGCAAACGAAGCGACTGCTTTATCAGGTATTCATACTATTGTTTGGCTTGATGTATTGGATGGATTACTCCAGCCGATGATACACCTTGCAGATACTATTTACCTGAATACAAATGAGAATGATCGCAAAGCCAATCTGCTTGCAGTGAGAGATTATCGCTATGCGCAAGAAATGAAGGCGCGCTATCCGTTGCACAATTACAAACGTGCTGCAAAAATCATGCGTGATCTTCGGGCGATTAAATCACCACTTGAAGTAGCAGTTTTGCAACATGCGATTGACATCACCGAAAAGACCTTTAGAAGATTATTGAAGTTTATTAAACCAGGTGTTTGGGAAAATGAAATTGAGGCAGAGATTTACCATGAGTTCATGATGAACCGTTCAGCGGGACCAGCCTATACTTCTATTATT
>JBKCGY010000232.1:0-7639 GCA_046303015.1 Bacteroidota bacterium
TTTTCATCAAACGAGAATTTGTTAATTGATTCTTTTTTGAATTCTCGTGAGCTAGTATGTGTTTTGCAGATTCTTTAAATGTGATATTCCCACTAGTATTCCCAATGTGGTGATGCGTATTGATCAGCACTTCAATGGGTCTGTTATTTCTTTTTTTCAGTTCGTCAATTAGATAAGTTGCCTGCTCCGGCCATTGAGAGTCAACAACCACATTGGCGTCTTTACCCATATAGAAAAGGATGGGACCGCCTCTTTCAACAAAAATGCCGATCTCGTTTGTAAGCATTCTGATCTTAGACTCGGGTTGCCCAAGCATAGCGGCAATTAATCTCTGGTTGGATAAGGCTAAAGCCCCTAATGTGAGGGCGGTTGTCTGAATAAATGATTTACGGTTCATAACAATGATCTGCTAAAGTCCACAATTTACAGTTATTTTCAATTGAAGATATAAGGTTTTTATTAAAAAAATGTCATATTTGGCATAAACCGTACGGAGACATCAATATTCTAATTTACGGAGATCTTTAGCCCTGAACCAGCTAATCAGGGCTACTAACATGGTCAGGCAACCTCCTAAAACAACTGAGGGTACGGTCCCGAATATCCGTGCAGCCACTCCACTTTCAAATTGTCCCAGTTCATTGCTGGAATTGATAAACATACTGTTTACACTTAATACCCTGCCCCTGAGATGTGCAGGTGTTTGCAGTTGAAGAATAGTTCCTCTGATTACAATGCTGAATCCGTCGAGTATCCCTCCCATAAATAATGCAAAAAGGGAAAGCCAGAATGAATGGGAAAGCCCGAACACAACAATGGAAGTGCCAAATCCAAAAACGGTGATTATTAATATTTTGCCCTGATTTTTGGATAAGGGTAAGATTAGTAAGGATGAAACAACCAGAATAGCGCCAAGGTCTCCTGCTGCATTCAGCCAGCCAAATTCAACAGGCCCTACTTTCAATATGTCTTTAGCAAAAACGGGCAATAAGGCTACCGCACCTCCCAGCAATACGGCAAACAGATCCAGCGACATAGCAGCAAGCAGGGTTTTGGTTTTCCATACAAAACGGATTCCCTCCTTTACTCTTTCCCAGGTTCTGGATTCTGTTATAGGGGGAGGGGGAATGTTGGGTAATCTAAGAAAGATCAACAACGCAATTGTGCATAAACTCAAAATGATTCCCAGTGATCCTGCAATGCCAATGGTAACTATAAATAAACCAACTATAGCATGTCCAATCACTGAAGCCATCAGCCAACTGCCCTGACTCCATGCAGTTGCGTTGGGTAATAAAGGCGGTGGCACCAGATGTCCAATTGTGGCTCCAAATGAAGGCCCGCTGAAAGCCCGTATCAATCCGCCGCAAAAAATAATACTGAATATACTCGCTAATATCCAAAACCGTAGGGAAGGATCACCCTGATCTAAAAAAGAGATTATAAAAAGCGTTAATAGACATATTGTATAGCCGGCCACACTTCTTATGATCATTTTTTTTCGATCATTTAAGTCGACAACATGTCCGGCATATAAGGCCATGGAAACGGCAGGAATCACTTCTGAAAGACCAATCAACCCCAGTGCCAGCGGATCTCCTGTTAATTCGTATACCCACCAGCCTACGAGAGTACCCATCATACGTAGTGACATAATGAATAAAAAACGACCGAGGATAAAATTGCGGAATGCAGGTAGGGATAATGCAGCGAGCGGCTTTTTTGAATTTATTTCAATCACGCTGCAAAACTACGACCTGTTATGCATACATGCTCTGATGTTAGGGGAGAAGAATGGGATGCTGTCCGTCTGTATATTCCTGATCCAGTGCATCAATAATGGTTTGCAGATGAGCGGGATTGTGGAGGAAGTCAGCCTGACTTGCATCTACCAGTAAGGTTTTGACATTATGTTGTTTGATATACTGCGTATAGGTGTCTTGTATACTCAACAAGTAATCATCTTCGATCTGTTGTTCATAGCTTCTGTTTCTTTTTCTGATATTTTCCTGTAATGTATGAACAGGCGCATGCAGATAGATCAGTATATCCGGTTGTAAAAGTTGCTGATGGATAATGTCGAAAAGTCGTTGATATAATCTGAATTCATCTGCGGGTAAATTCACTTTTGCAAAAAGCAGACATTTAGTAAAAAGATAATCGGATATAGTAATAGCATTGAAGAGATCATTCGTAGTGATTAAGTCTTTCAGCTGCTTATATCGTTCGGCCATAAAAAAAAGCTCAACAGGAAAGGCATACTGTTTGGGATTTTCGTAGAATTTTTGCAGAAAGGGATTGTCGGCAAATTCTTCAAGGATTAATCTGGCCCCATAGTGTTTTTGCAATAGGGTTGCGAGCGTGGTTTTGCCCGCTCCGATATTTCCTTCAACGGTGACAAATCTGTATTTCATCCGGTTGCAAAGTAGCCAAATAATTTTGGCATTTTCAGTGAAATATTATGCACATCGATATGTGAAAACTCAGGTAAGCTTTTCTGTGGGCATCCATTTTGTTACCGGTAATGGATCTTTGCATACTGCAAGTAATTCAATGATTGAACAATTAAAAATAGGGTGAATGAGGTTCGGATCTAGTTCCGCCATGGGATCCAAGATAAAACGTCGTTCTTGAATGCGTGGGTGTGGAATAGTTACCAAATTGGATGTTAGGGCCAGATCATCATAAAAAAGAATATCAAGATCAATAATTCGAGGGCCCATCTTTTCTGTCCGTACACGTCCCATTTTTTTTTCTGTCTCAAGCAGATGGTTCATTAATTGGTCAGGAGGCAAAGAGGTCTGAACAGATAAAATCTGATTTAGGAAGTCAGGTTGAGGGATAGAACCCCATGCTGCTGTTTCATAAATCGACGAATGGCTATGGATCATTAACTTTTCATTGCATAGTAATACTGCTGCCTGCACTAGTGCGGCATGTCGATCGCCCACGTTGGATCCAAGTTGTATATAAGCCAAGTGCGGATACATGGGTCAAAAGTCGGTTAAAAAAGTATTTCCTCATCGCAAATTAATCGGATAGTTTTGTATAAAATTTAAGCATGTCTTCTTCTTACAGTCAGCGCAAAGCATTATTGGCCATTGCCAGAGCCAGTTTGACGGCTATTCTTAGAAGTCCGAGTGCTGTTGTATTTAGTTTTGGCTTCCCGCTCATTTTTATTCTTGTATTTGGATTCATGTCCGATTCCAGACCTTCTGTTACGATCGGATTTACTTCAAAAACCGACACCTCTTCCTCCAACTTATTATATCAAATGTTAAGACATCATGAGATCATTCGGGTGGCAAAGAAGTCTGAGGAGGAATTGTGGAAAGATCTTGAAAAAGGAAGAATTACGGCCATGCTTACCATTCGTCCTTCAGGGATTGATGGATATCCAAAGTACATGATGGAGATTTCTCATTCTTCTGCCGGAGCAGATAAGATTGGATTATTGCAAACATCCCTTCGGGATTTGGTCAGTACATTATCACACCAATATGCACCGGGGATTCCTCAATATGCAGAAATTAAAATGGCGCAACTCCTTCAGGGCAGAGTGTACCGAACTATAGATTTTATTTTGCCCGGACAATTAGGATTTTCTTTGTTAAGTGCCGGTGTTTTTGGGGTGGCTTTTGTGTTTTTTAATTTACGACAAGCATTGGTGCTAAAAAGATTTTTTGCTACACCGGTGAGCCGTACAACCATTATTTTGGGTGAAGGGCTGGCGCGTGTAATTTTTCAGATTAGTACGGCTATTGTGATCTTACTGATCGGTCATTTTGCGTTTCAATTTACTTTAGTGAACGGATGGCTGACCTTTCTGGAGTTATTATTTTTATGTGTGCTAGGATTGATCGTATTCATGGGATTTGGTTTTGTGGTAAGCGGTCTCGCCCGTAATGAAAGTATGATCCCGCCATTTGCCAATATGATCACGCTACCTCAGTTTTTATTGGCAGGTACGTTTTTTTCTATTGATGCATTTCCAACATGGCTGCAGCCATTATGTCGAGTGCTTCCATTAACACATTTAAATAATGCTATGCGCAATATTGCTTTTGAGGGTAGTCATTTAATGGATTGCGGTAAGGAGATCGGCATATTATTGATATGGGGATTTGTAATTTACGGACTTGCAGTAAAGGTCTTTAAGTGGGAGTCATAATTTTTAATGAGATATAACGATGAATAAAAAATTCAAAATGTTTTTGGTGGGCGTGTCGGGGTTATTACTTCTTTTTACATGTATTGGATTATTAATCCCTTCTTCAGTGAAGATCTCCAGAGGGGCAATTGTGCAGGCAGATAGTATCACTGTAATGAAAGCCGTTGCTAACGTAAGGACCTGGCCTTTGTGGATGAATTGGTTACATTCTGATAAGGGTACCTTGGTCACGTTTAAGGAAGATGACAAAAATCCTGGTGTAAAATGGGCAAGTTTATCTAAGGGTCAGTCTGGTGAAATCATCATTGAAAAAATAGAAGAAGGCGAGTTACATCTTCATCATTCATTTCCCGGATTGAATGAAGCTAATGGAATGATACGGGTTCGAAGTGTTGGGCCCGGGCAATCAGAAGTGTTATGGATGCTGGAATATCCATTACGATGGTATCCATGGGAAAGATTCGAAGGAATTTTTATGGATTCGATGGTAGGTGCTGCGCTTGATCAGGCATTGCAAGGGCTGAAGAAGTATGTGGAGCAAGCGGCGTCGTAAACACTACAGGTTGGCGGTTGGCTGTTATCGGTAGTCGGTTTTTCTCTGTAATATATTTCGTAAGGGACGTTTCAGTTTACAATTCTCCTTTCAAATATCTCCCAGTGTGACTGTCCTTGCAATGAATAAGTTTTTCTGGAACCCCTTCAAATAAAATCTTTCCACCACCATCGCCACCCTCAGGGCCAATATCAATAATATGGTCGGCTACTTTTATCACATCCATATTATGTTCAATTACCAATACCGTATTGCCTCTATCGGTCAGTCGATTCAATACATCCAGCAAATGATGTATATCCTGAAAATGTAAACCCGTAGTGGGGTCATCCAATATATAAACAGTTTTACCAGTATCCTTTTTGGCTAATTCTGTAGATAGCTTGATGCGTTGCGCTTCACCGCCACTCAATGTTACGGCACTTTGTCCGAGGGTGATATAGCCCAATCCGACTTCATTTAGGATTTTTATTTTCCTGTAGAGGTAAGGAACCGGCTTGAAAAATTCAGTGGCTTCTTCTACGGTCATATTCAATACGTCGGAGATGGATTTTCCTTTGTATCGAATCTCCAATGTCTCGCGATTATATCGTTTGCCATTGCATTTTTCACAATGAATATATACATCGGGCAAAAAGTTCATCTCTATCAATCGCATACCCCCGCCTTCGCACATATCGCAGCGACCGGTCTTGACATTAAATGAAAATCTACCCGCATTATATCCTCTGATTTTTGCTTCGGGTACGGCTGCAAATAATTGCCTGATTTCTGTGAAGAATCCACAGTAGGTTGCAGGATTGCTTCTTGGTGTACGTCCAATGGGAGACTGATCAATCTCAATGACTTTATCAATATGCTCTAAGCCTTTTATTGATTTATAAGGCATGGCTTGCTGCCTGGAATCGTAACAATGCTTGCTTAATAATGGATACAGGGTTTCATTGATCAGTGTGCTCTTGCCACTGCCACTGACGCCGGTTACTACAATGAATTTTCCCAATGGGAAAGATACATTCACATGGCTGAGATTGTTTCCGGAAGCACCTTTCAACTCTAAAAAAAATCCATTTCCTTTTCTTCTTTCATTTGGAACAGGAATTTTTTTCTTGCCCAGTAAATAATCAGCCGTATCGCTGCCGCTTTTAATTACCTCATCCGGTTTCCCTTCAGCCACTATGCGGCCTCCATGTTTACCCGCGCCCGGACCAATATCAATCAGGTAGTCGGCCGCCAGCATAATGTCTTTATCATGTTCCACTACGATCACGCTGTTGCCGATATCCCTCATTCTTTTCAATGCATCAATCAATCGCTGATTATCGCGCTGATGCAGTCCGATACTGGGCTCATCCAAAATATAGGTGATGCCCTGCAGCTGAGATCCTATCTGAGTGGCTAAACGTATCCGCTGACTCTCTCCGCCACTGAGTGTTTTGGAGCTGCGATTGAGTGTGAGATATGTCAGGCCAACATTCAATAAAAACTGCAATCGATCCCTGATTTCTTTTAATACATCTTTTGCAATCGTAGCTTGTTTTTTGGATATTCTGAGTTCCAGTCCGTCAAACCAGGCAGCCAGATTGTCCAGGTTCATTTCGCTGAGCTCAGCAATGTTTTTATGATCAATTTTAAACCATAAACTTTCTTTTTTGAGGCGATTGCCATTGCATTCCGTACAATCATTCAGCTCCATAAAACCTTCTGCCCAGTTCAGTACCGCTTCGCTGCTGGTATCCTGAAACCATCGGTTCAGTAAGGGAATCACACCTTCAAAATCATTTTCTTTTTCGGCTGGTTCATCGGATGTGTAAATTCCTTCCTCGTTACCATATAAAATCAGATTCAGTGCTTTGGGAGAAAGAGAGGAAATGGGTTTGTCGAGCGAGAATTTTTTCTTTTTAGCCATGGCCTGCACCTGCTTGAAGAAGTAGGATTCTCTCTCTTCACCTAAAGGCTTAATACCCCCTTCATTGATGCTTAACTCACGGTCAGGCATAACCGCTTCCATCGATACGCGGTGAATCTGTCCGATGCCCTTACAGGCCGGACAGGCGCCATAAGGCGAGTTGAAGGAAAAAGCATTGGGAGAGGGTTCTTCATAACTGATACCGGTTTTTTCACACATGAGCTGACGGGAGTAGGAAGCGAGTCCGTCTTGCTCCGTATCTATGAACATCAATCCTTTTCCCATTTTTAAGGCCTGCTGTACACTCTGACTGATCCTGGTTCTGAATTCATCGGTCACTTTTAAACGATCGATGACCACTTCAATATCATGAATTTTATAACGGTCTAGTGTGATTTTAGCTGAAAGATCTTTGATTTCGCCATCCACACGTACTTTGACAAACCCTTTCTTTCTGATTTCTTCAAACAACTCGCGGTAATGCCCTTTACGACCTCTGACCAAAGGCGCGAGAATGGAAATTTTTTGTTCCTCAAAGCGCTGAAAGATATTGGCGAGAATTTCATCTTCGCTCCATTTGATCATCTTTAATCCCGTATTATAGGAATAGGCTTCGCCAACGCGTGCAAAGAGCAGTCGCATGAAATCATACACCTCCGTGATGGTGCCCACTGTAGAACGCGGATTTTTATTCGTTGTTTTTTGTTCGATGGAGATGACAGGGGAGAGGCCGCTGATCTGATCCACATCGGGTCTTTCCATGCTTCCCGCAAATTGTCGGGCATAGGCGCCAAAAGTTTCCAGATAGCGCCGTTGACCTTCCGCAAAAACCGTATCAAACGCCAGGGAAGATTTTCCACTGCCACTGATACCGGTGATGACCACTAATTGATTCTTGGGAATCTTCAGATTCAGGTTTTTGAGATTGTGCTCTCGGGCGCCCGTGATCTCTATATATTCCGACGCATCATGAATAGCATCTGTATGTGTGGTCTTCGGCATGGAA
>JBKCGY010000233.1:0-7387 GCA_046303015.1 Bacteroidota bacterium
AAAGAAGGCAAACCCTTGCATATCGACTTACTCAAAGATTATCTGAAAGAATTAAGCAGCGTGAGTTTACAGGAAAGAATGGAACTATACAAACTCAGAGAAGACCGGGCCGATGTAATTGTACCCGCTTTACAAATCTATGTGAATGTGATGCGATGGGCCGATATTGAAGAGATTTATGTGCCTAAGATTGGATTAGCAGACGGATTGATACATTTGTTGTATGAAGAAGTGAGAAACAATTAATAATTACTAATTACCATAACTTTATTCTCTTATTAAGAAAATATGAGCCAGCATAAAGAAGTAAAAAGAGTCACAACAAATACATTGCAAAAAATGAAAGAAAGCGGGCAGAAAATTGCCATGCTGACGGCTTATGATTTCTCTTTTGCAAGATTATTTGACGAGGCGGGAATAGATGTTATACTTGTAGGTGACTCAGCCAGCAATGTTATGGCTGGTCATGAAACTACGCTACCCATCACACTCGATCAGATGATCTATCATGCTCAATCCGTGATCAGAGGAATTGATCATTGTCTGGTGATCGTGGATCTGCCGTTTGGAACTTATCAATCTAATTCTGACATAGCACTTGCAAGTGCCATCCGAATCATGAAAGAAACCGGCGCCCATGCCATTAAGCTGGAGGGTGGAGCAGAAGTCGTTGATTCCATAAGAAGAATTGTAGCTGCGGGCATACCGGTGATGGGACATCTAGGACTGACACCACAATCCATATACAAATTCGGCACCTATAATGTAAGAGCTAAAGAAGAAGCAGAAGCAAATAAATTAAAAGAAGATGCATTATTGCTTCAGGAAGCAGGCTGCTTCGGACTGGTATTGGAAAAAATACCAGCCAATCTCGCGAAAGAAGTAACTCAATCATTACTCATCCCCACCATCGGCATCGGAGCAGGAGCTGACTGCGACGGACAAGTACTTGTAATGCATGATATGCTAGGTATCAACAGCGAATTTAAACCTCGCTTCCTCCGACAATACCTGCAGCTCCATGAACTAATAGGAAAGGCTGTAAAGAATTACATTAAAGATGTGAAAGAAAAGGATTTTCCGTCTGAGAAAGAGTCGTATTAACCATGCTGGAAAATATTTTTATTATTATGTTGTCCGTATAGCCAAAGGCTAAACTGTTGTCAAGTTTTCTAGTTATCATTTTAAAAAATTCAAAATAATCAATATCAACTTTGTTAGCACGAATTATAATTAAGAAAACCGACAACCTGACAACCTGTTAACCATGACAACTTTTTTCCTCTTTTGACTTATTCATAACATCGCATTTGCATCTAAAACACCCCACATTCTTACATTCGGATATTTTTTTTCTAATATTTTAATATAATCTTTCAGCGAAACATCTACTCTTTTTCGCTGCATCTTTATCGCTTTAGAGTAAAATACTTTAGATAAATAATTTCGCTCCCTTTTTAAAATATATTTTATTCTAATCTTACTTCTTCCTTTCCTTTCAGCAATAAAAGCATATCCAAAAATAGCAAACACATGCTCTCGATAATCCTGATTACTTAATTTAACAACCTCACAATAAAACAATGTATCTCCTTTCTTATATTTTCTGGATTTATTAATAACAGCAGAGTCAATCTCTTTCCTTGGGCCTGTAATGGGCGCTCTTAGTTGATACCTCGGAGAATCTAGTATCCTCTTATTATCCAATAGGCAGGGATATACAGTTATTTCACTGATAGAGAATAAAGGTGTTCCGGAAATTCTCAAGGCAGCGAAGAAGTTAAAAATCAACACAACAATAACGATAGATCTTTGGTAAGATATCATTATGGAGTTATTTATTGAATAATAAATCTACAACATATAATCAGCTTTTGCAACCATGCCCTACACCCCTATCTTTGCGCCAAATTTGATATAATGATTTTACGAAGTTTAATGGCAGTATGCCTGATTGTTACCGGCACGCAATTACTTGCACAAGACAAATCCATCGAACTGAATCCTGTCACCGTATCAGCTACATTAACCTCTCAAGAAATTTCCAAAACAGGAAGAAATATTGTAGTCATCAATCAAGAAACGATTAAAAAATTACCCGCCAACTCCATTGATGAGATCATCCGTTATTTACCGGGCGTTGAAGTGCAGAGTCGCGGTCCGATGGGCACACAAAGTAATATCACCATTCGTGGCGGAACCTTTCAGCAAGTACTCATTATTCTTGATGGCATTCGCTTGAATGATCCCCTTACCGGTCATTTCAATTCATACATCCCCATCACTCCCGATGAGATCGATCGTATAGAAATCCTCAAAGGACCAGCCGCCGTACTATACGGAACAGAGGCTGTTGGTGGTGTTGTACATATCATTACCAAATCTTTTGCCGGTAAACACAAAAAAGACAGCTACCGAATAATGGGGCAATACATCGGTGGCGAATACGGAATGAATAACGGACAAGCATCTGCAAGCTTTCATAAGAATAAAACCAATGGTTCCGTTTCGTTAATCACTAATAATGCAACCGGTCAACCACTACGCGGAGCGGACGGCTATTTTAATCTCACTACCCTCAATGCATCGCTCCGTCAGGAAATTGGGAAACACTGGAGCCTCGCTTATCGCTTTGGATTAGACGACAGAAAATTCAATGCGCAGAATTTTTACACAGCACGCCTCTCTGATACGGCTACAGAATATGTGAGCAGCACATGGAATCATATCAAAACCAGTTTTCAAAAAAATCGACACGCAGTTACCCTTGATCTGGGTGATAAAAACACAAGCGATGAATATCGCTTCAATAAAAATCTCAATCCCAATATAAATAAATCTCGCCTGCAACAAGCACAACTTATTTATCAATATAAAATATCTGAGCAAACACCGGTGAAAGCAGCAACACAATATATTCGTCGCTCTATAACCTCAAACGACCGAGGTAATCATGCCGTCCAAAATGCATCCGGCTTTGTATTTGTACAGACCGTCATCGCAAAAAAACTCAATCTTCTTCCCGGATTCAGAGCAGAATGGAATGACAGAAGCGGATGGGTGATCTTGCCCCAACTCAACATGAGTTATCCCTATGGGAAATTTAATTTCAGAGCAGCCGCCGGACAAACGGCAAGAGATGCTGACTTTACAGAAAGATTCAACAACTATCAGCGCAATCCTGTTCCGTCCGGCAATCGCATAGGCAATCCTGATTTAATTGCAGAAAAAGCCATCAGTTATGAGGCGGGTGCCGATTATTCAATCAATGAAAATCTCAAAGCTTCTGCTTCTTTATTTGGAAGAAATCACAATGATCTTATTGATTGGGTTCGTACGCCTTATGCTAATATGCCGCGCCAGGTTAATCTGGTCAGCACCGGCAATTATGATCTGGCTTCCAATATCGCTACCGTACAAACACTGGGTGCTGAACTGGATTTGCATTATCAGAAAACATTCGGTGACCATAGGATAAATGCTGGTCTTGGAACAATCTGGATGGAAAGCAAAAGCAGTGACACCATTCCTTCATTATATGTATCCAATCATGCGCGATTTCTAATCAATTTCTATGCTGCCTATCGCTATAAATGGATAGGGATCTCTTTGAATGGATTATATAAAGAAAGAAATACGCCTCCTGCCGTCAACGGATTGGTGCCTCTCTCTTCTTCGTATATGCTGATTAATGCCAAAGCGGATGCTACATTGTTAAAAGATAAACTCACCATCTTCATTCAGGCCGATAATCTCTTTAATCAAAACTATGCAGATATCCTAGGCAGCATCATGCCTGCAAGATGGTTATCGGGGGGTGTTCGATTAATTATGGAGTAACCTATCTTTACATTTGTATTTAAACCGATTGCAGCACTTTAAATTGCCCATAGAAATGAATAAAGATTTTTTATCAGTACTTGGCATTCATCATGATAATGCGGGTACATCTACCGGAACACAATGGTATTCAGACCATGCAACAAGCATAGACTCCTACTCGCCGGTTGACGGACAAAAAATTGCTTCGGTTGAGGAAACGAATAAAGCACAATATGAACTGATTGTTAAAAAAGCGCAGGAAGCTTTTGTGGAGTGGCGTATGTGGCCCGCACCTAAACGCGGTGAGATCATTCGACAGATCGGTGAAGCACTGAGAGCAAAAAAAGAAGCACTCGGAAAACTTGTTTCATATGAAATGGGAAAGAGCTTGCAGGAAGGTTATGGTGAAGTACAGGAGATGATCGATATCTGCGATTTTGCGGTAGGACTTTCCCGTCAGCTGCACGGTCTTACCATGCATAGCGAAAGACCATTGCACCGAATGTATGAGCAATGGCATCCTTTAGGTATTGTTGGTATTATATCGGCATTTAATTTCCCCGTAGCCGTTTGGAGCTGGAATACCATGCTGGCATGGGTATGCGGTGATGTATGTATCTGGAAACCCAGCGAAAAAACACCTTTATGTGGTGTAGCCTGTCAGCATATCATTGCCGAGGTCTTTGCGAAAAATCAAGTACCCGAGGGGGTTAGCTGTCTGATTAACGGAGGCAGAGAACTAGGCGAAGCGTTAAGTGCAGACACTCGCATTCCACTGATATCTGCCACAGGTAGTACCCGTATGGGGAAAGCCGTTGCTTCGGTTGTGGGAGCCAGACTCGGTAAAACATTATTAGAATTGGGCGGTAACAATGCCATCATCATATCTGAACATGCAGATCTGGATATTGCTATAAGAGGTGCATTGTTTGGTGCAGTGGGTACAGCCGGACAACGTTGTACCACCACAAGAAGACTGATCATTCACGCTTCTATCTACGATACAGTAAAAGAAAAATTATCGGCAGCATACAAGCAACTGAAAATCGGCAATCCATTGGATGAAGGAAATCATGTGGGTCCGCTGATTGATAAAGATGCCGTCAACCAATATTTACATTCTATTGAAGCCTGTAAAAAAGAAGGCGGCCATTTTATTGTGGAAGGTGGCGTACTGGGTGGTGCAGGTTATGAAAGCGGTTGCTATGTAAAGCCCTGTATCGCAGAAGCCAAGCCCGATTATGCGATTGTACAACATGAAACCTTCGCTCCTATTCTTTACTTATTGAAATACGAAACTTTAGAACAAGCCATTGCTATCCAGAATGGTGTACCACAAGGCCTATCTTCTTCTATTATGACCTTGAATGTAAGAGAAGCGGAATGGTTCCTTTCGGCCAAAGGAAGTGATTGCGGAATTGCCAATGTTAATATTGGCACCAGTGGTGCAGAAATCGGGGGTGCTTTTGGTGGCGAAAAAGAAACCGGTGGCGGTAGAGAAAGCGGCAGTGATGCCTGGAAAAACTATATGCGTCGGCAAACCAACACCATCAACTATTCATCCAGCTTACCCCTTGCACAAGGGATTAAGTTTGATATTTGATGAAAAACTGTTAAAAAACTTAGGTGCTGACTTTTATTCAATCTGAATCCTCAATTTTACAAAAATCTTAATCTATGGTATTGAAAAAAGGAATGGGACTTCTCCTGCTATTATGCTCCTTTATTTTTAGTTACTCACAAACTGCTCTTCTTAGTATCAATACAGAAACAGATGCCTTACAGGGATGGCATTTGAAAGACAAAAGTAAAGATGGATTTCAAGGCATCAGCTTACAACAAGCTTATGAATTATTAAAGGGGAAAAAAAGCGTCCCTATTATTGTAGCTGTTATTGATAGCGGGATTGATACATTACATGAAGATCTTAAGCCGGTATTATGGCGTAATGCTAAAGAAATTCCGGGCAATGGTAAAGATGATGATAAAAATGGATACACCGATGATGTTCATGGATGGAATTTTCTGGGAGGGAAAGATGGGAAGAATGTAAATGAAGACTCATATGAAGCCGCCAGAGTTTATCATCGACTTAAAATAAAATATGCAGGCATAAAAGATACCACACTGCTTAATGCTGAAGAAAAAAATCAATATAAATTATTTATCAAAGCCCAAGACAATCTGGAAAGTGGCGCGAAAGAGGCCATGGAAATGATTCCCTTACTTCGAAATCTATATAGTAAATCATCAGTGGCAGATAGTCTGCTTAGAATGGTTTACAAAGCAGAATACAATGGAAACGAATTGATCGAGTTCAAGCCCAATAACTCCAAAGAAACAGATGCCAAATATGTAATGATTTCATTGTATAAAGCTTTTGATATGATGGAAGCAAGTAATCAGGCATTAATGAAAGATTTCAAAGAGTATTACGAAGGTCAGGAAAGAAAAGCTGCTACTCTAGACGCCCCCCCTCCTGCTTATCGAGCCAATATCGTAAACGACAATTACAATGATTTGAATGATAAATACTATGGCAATAATGATATCATGGCATCACATGCCACTCATGGCACCCATGTATCCGGTATCATTGCTGCAGCACGCAATAACGGAGTTGGAATTGACGGAGTGGCAGATAATGTACGCATCATGACCATCAGAGCAGTGCCTGATGGAGATGAGCATGATAAAGACATCGCACTGGGCATCCGTTATGCAGTTGATAATGGGGCAAAGGTGATCAATATGAGTTTTGGGAAAAGTTTTTCTCCTGAAAAAAAATGGGTCGATGATGCCGTTAAATATGCCATGAGTAAAGATGTGCTGCTTGTTCATGCCGCAGGAAATGACGGGAAGAATATTGACGAAACAGAAAATTATCCCAATCCTGAATTTATAGGAACCAATATTGTGGCATCTAATTTCATTACCGTGGGTGCTAGTGGAGATATTTCAACAGGAGGATTAGCAGCAGATTTCTCCAATTATGGGAAAAATAAAGTGGATGTGTTTGCACCCGGTGTAAAAATATATTCCAGTGTTCCGGGAGGAAATACTTATGCCTACCAGCAAGGCACCAGCATGGCGAGTCCGGTAGTAGCAGGCATCGCTGCTTTACTTAGATCTTACTATCCAGATTTATCTGCTGAGCAAATAAGATATTGCATTGAAAACAGTGTGGTGAAAATTGATGATAAAGTCAGTAAACCCGGTACTGAAAAAGAAGAAGAAACATTTTCTGCGCTTAGTAAAAGCGGTGGTATTGTAAATGCATACGAAGCCGTAAAGCTTGCTGCTACGTTAAAGCCGGTGAAGAAAGCGAAATGATTTTTTTATAGCCATTGTCATAAAAAATATTGATTATTGCCACGGGTTTAAACCCGTGGCAATGAAAATCGAAATTTTAAAAAAAAATATTACCGATGGAATGTGGTAATAAAATAAATCCATCATCGCGGCGGGTTTAAACCCGCTGCGATAAAAACGTCATTACAAAAACATTGTACCCATTTGATTATGGATATGAAAAAATATCCATTCATAGCGATGGGTTTAAACC